>DATBWN010000154.1:0-13440 GCA_036514755.1 Dehalococcoidia bacterium
CGAGGTCGAGCGCCGCGCCGAGGCCGGCTGCTGGCTCATCGACCCCCTGGACGGCACGATGGAGTACGTCCACGGCAGCCCCGTGTTCTCCGCCATCGTGTCATACGTGAAGGGCGGCGAGACGCTCGCCGCCGCGGTCTACTTCCCCGTCCTCGGCGAGCTGTACAGCGCCGGCGCCGGCCGGGGCGCAACCCTGAACGAAGAGCCCGTCCGCGTCTCGGGCCAGACGGAGTTGAGGAGCGCGATCTTCTCTTGTGCTTACCGATCGTCGCTGCCGGAGCGGGCGCGGCTGTTCGCGGCCGGCCTGGCGAAGCTGCTGCCGCACATCGAGGCGTTCCGGCTGCCCGGCGCGCCCTCGGTCGGCGCCTGCAACGTTGCGCGCGGTGCCTTCGACCTCTTCGCCCACACCGGGGTGCCGACGCCGGAGCAGCGGCGAGGCGGCCTCCTTCCAGCCCAGCCGTGGGAGGCGGCCGCCTTCGTGCTCCTGGTGCGAGAGGCGGGCGGCGCCGTCGCCGCCTACAACGGCGGCCCGCCGGGCGTCCTGGGGCTCAACGTCTACGCGGCGTCGGAGGCGCTGCTGCGCCGCTTCTTCGCCGTCCTCGACGAGCCGGGCGCCTAGCGCAGCACGCAGTAGTTGTGCGTGGCGCCGACGACGCTCTGGCAGAGGAAGTCGGCCATCTGCTGGCGCTGCTCCGCCGGCGCCTGCTGCGTGATCGCCGTCAGCAGCTCCTGGTCGGTCATAGTCCGCTTGCGGAAGGAGAGGACCGCCTTGGTCAGGCCCTCGATGCCCCACATGTCGTAGAGGCCGCGGATAAAGAGGAAGCCCTGGGCCCGCTCGGAGAGGACGCCGTGGAAGCTGGACGAGCGGCTGACGCCCACCTTCAGCCGGGCGTCGCCGCCGAGGACGTTCACGACGCCGCGGAAGTCCTGCGTCGCCTCCTCCAGCGAGCCCGTGAGGTAGTACTCGACGAAGTGGGCAAGGCCCTCCTCGAACCAGATAGGGAAGATGCCGTAGAGGGTCGAGTGGGTCAGCTCGTGGATCACCGTCTCCGCGTCGACGTACTCCGTGCTGAGGGCGATGAACTGGTCGTAAGAGACACCGGCGAAGATCTCCGGCAGGTCCGGCGTCACCTGGATGTGGATGAAGTGATAAGGAAAGGCGCCGACCAGCCCTTCCACCTTGGGCATGGCGTCCTTCGCCAGGTCGAGCGCCTGCCGCCCCAGCGCCGGATCGTCTGCGGATACGAGCACGGCCACCTGGCCCGTCTGCGGCAGCTGAAGTACATCGAAGAGGCCGTCCCGCAGGGTGGAGCCGAGGATGGGGCCGATGGGCGGCGCCCGGTCGTCGCTGAGCGACTCGCTGTAGGCCTGAAAGACGCCTGTCAGGGCCACGGCCTCGCGGTCGTCGAGGCCGTCCGTGTACCAGGGCTGCTCGGCGGCGAAGGCGAGGAGGTCGCGGACGCTCGTTTGCTCGCCCTTGATGGCGCTGGCCCTCTCGCACTGCTGCACCGCCGCGATGAGGTCGAGGCGGGCCTGAGTCATCTCCTGGAACCACGGCTGCTTCAGCACCAGCTCGGCCAGCTCTGGCCTCATCGCTGGCAGGTAGCGCGCCTCAGCGATGTCCTGCAGGGCGCGCGGGTTGGGCGTCGGCGTCGGGCCGAGGACAGGGCCGGAGCCGCGCTTCGCGCCGCCACCGCAGGCGCCCGCCGTAATGACGAGCGCCACGACTGCCAGCAGGGGAACGATTCGCCGCATCCTTCCTCGCTTCCGTAGTGATTCTCGGCTGCGAGTCATGGCCGGCGCAGGCCTGCGGCGGTCGTGCGTCGGCTCGTATACTCGACTGCGGCGCCGACGGACCGAGCCTTGCCTGGAAGCCCCGACTCGCGGGAGACTGGAACGAAGGAGGGCGCCCTGAGCCCCGAAGAGCTGGACCAGAGACGGCGCGTGGCGGAAGAGGCGGCGAAGGCAGCCGCCGCCGTGCACAGGCGCTACTTTGGCGCCGGCCTCAGCGCCCGGACGAAGAACGACAACCCGCGCGACCTGGTCTCCCAGGCAGACGTCGAGTCGCAGGCCGCGGCGAAGGCGGTCATCGAGGCCGCCTTTCCCGGCGAAGCTATCCTCGGCGAGGAGGACGAGGGCGCCCTGCAGGCGGGCGAAGGCCGCCTCGCCGCCTGCTGGCTCATCGACCCGCTGGACGGCAGCTTCTCCTTCCTGCACGACTTCCCCTTCTTCGCCTCCACGGTCTGCTGGGTGGAGTCTGGCCTCCCGCTGGCCGGCTGCGTCTACGCCACGATGCAGGACGAGATGTTCGCGGTCGCCGCCGGCCGCGGCGCGACGCTGAACGGCCAGCCGATCTCGATCCGCAGGCGCCGGCCGCTGGCGGAGGCCGTCCTCGGCCTGCCGGCCGCCCGCTCCCCGGAGGGGATAGCCGCGCTCACCAGGCTCATAACCGCCGTCCAGGGCGTGCGCATCTTCCTCCCCTCCAGCCTCACGCTCTCCTACATCGCCTGCGGCCGCCTGGACGCCGCGGCGACGCTGATGCCTTTGCGGCAGATGGGACCCTGGGACATCGCCGCCGGCGCCCTGTTGGTCGAAGAGGCGGGCGGCGTCGTCGGCAGCCATGGCGGCGCCCCGTTCGACCTGCGCTCGAAAGGCTACGTGGGCGCCTCATCGTCCGGGTTGCTGCGCCAGCTCGTCGAGGCCGGCCAGATCGCGCCGGAGGATGGCCTGGGATGAGCGAGACGGGCAGCACGCCCGAAGAGCGCGAGGTGCAGCAGGCCAAGCTCCGCGCCGAAGAGCTGCGCTCCCAGATCGCCTACCACGACTACCGCTACTTCGTCCTCGATAGCCCCGAGATCAGCGACGCCGAGTACGACGCGCTCATGCGTGAGCTGCGCCAGCTGGAAGAGCGCTTCCCCCAGCTCATCACGCCCGACTCGCCGACCCAGCGGGTCAGCGGCCAGCCGGTCGAGGCCTTCGGCGTCGTGGAGCACCGCGTGCCGTTGCTCAGCCTCGCCAACGCCTTCAGCGAGGAGGAGCTGCGCGCCTGGCACCGCCGTCTGACCAACCTCGCGGAACGGCAGGACATCGCGCTGGTCTGCGAGCCGAAGATCGACGGCCTCGCCATCGCCCTCGTCTACGAAGACGGCTCCTTCGTCCAGGGCGCGACGCGCGGCGACGGCAGCCGCGGCGAGAACATCACGCTGAACCTGCGCACCATCCGCAGCATCCCCCTTTCGGTCAGCAAGCCGGCGCCGCCACGCTTCGAGGTGCGCGGCGAGGTCTACATGACCAAGAGGGGCTTCGAGCGGCTGAACGAGGAGCGCGGGCGGGAGAACGAGGAGCGCCGGGCGCGCGGCCAGGCGCCGCTGCCCCTCTACGCCAGCCCGCGCAACTCCGCGGCCGGCTCCGTCCGCCAGCTGGACCCGGCGGTGACGGCGACGCGTCAGCTCGACATCTTCGTCTACCAGCTCGGCTGGGCCGATGGCTCGCCATTACCGCCGCCGAGCCACTGGCAGACGCTGCGCTGGCTGGCCGAGCTGGGCCTCAAGGTCAGCCCCCACGTCCAGCGCTTCACTGACTTCGAGGCCGTCGTCGAGCACGTCAAGGGCTGGGAGGCTCGCCGCGAAGAGCTCGACTACGAGATCGACGGCGTCGTCGTCAAGGTGGACGACCTGGCGCTGCAGCGGGCGTTGGGTGTCGTCGGGCGGGAGCCGCGCTGGGCCGTCGCCTACAAGTTCCCGCCCACGCAGGCGACGACCAAGCTTCTGGACATCGACGTCAACGTCGGTCGCACCGGCAGCCTCAACCCCTTCGCCGTCCTCGAGCCCGTCGTCGTCGCGCACGCGACCGTGAAGCTCGCGACGCTACATAACGAAGACGACATCCGCCGCAAGGACATCCGCATCGGCGACACGGTCATCGTCCAGCGCGCCGGCGAGGTGATCCCCCAGGTCGTCGGCCCCGTGGTCAGCCGGCGCACCGGCGCCGAGCGCGTCTTCGAGATGCCGAAGCGCTGCCCGGTCTGCGACACGCCCGTTGTCCGCCCGGCAGGGGAGGCGATGAGCTACTGCCCGAACCGCGCCTGCCCGGCGCAGATCTTCCGTCTCCTGACCCACTTCGCCGGCCGCGGCGCCATGGACATCGAGGGCTTGGGCGAAGCGCTGGCCGACCAGCTGCTGAAGAGCGGCCTCGTCCGGGATGTCTCCGACGTCTATTACCTCACGAAGGAGTACCTGCTGACGCTGGAGCGCATGGGCGAGAAGAGCGCGGGCAACCTCCTGGCGAACATCGAGGCGAGCAAGCAGAGGCCCCTGAGCCGCCTGCTCTTCGCCCTGGGTGTGCGCCACGTCGGCGACGAGACGGCGGAGTTACTGGCCGGCCACTTCGGCAGCATCGACGCCATGGCCGCCGCCTCGGTGGACGACCTCGAGGCGGTGCCGACCATCGGCCCGAAGACGGCGGCCAGCGTCTACGAGTACTTCCACGACGCGGAGAACCGGCGCCTCATCGAGAAGCTGCGGGCGAAGGGCGTGAAGCTGGCTGGGGAGGTGGCGGCGCGGGAGGGGCCGCTGCAGGGGCTCTCGTTCGTCGTCACGGGGAGCCTGACGCGCTGGACGCGCAACGAGGTCGAGTCGCTGATCAAGGGCCTGGGCGGCGGCGTCGGCGCCAGCGTGACGAAGAAGACGAGCTACCTCGTCGCCGGCGAGAGCCCCGGCTCGAAGCTCGTCAAGGCGCAGGAGCACGGCGTCGAGGTGCTAGACGAGGACGCCTTCGCGCGCCTGCTGCGCGAGCGTGGGGCAGGCGCATGACGGGATTAGCGTGGCATTGCTCAGTTCGGGACACTCTCCAGGGAATGGATGAGTAGGAGCGCAGCCACCGTGGATACGAACGGTAATTCACAGCTTGTTGAATTCATAGGGCCTTTCTCATGGCTGGGAGAAGACAGCCCGTCTGTGTTCGAAGCCCCAATCGGCCGGGCCTGTGGCCTATACATTTGGTCAGTCGAAGTTGAGAGTCAGGATGTCATTTATTACGTCGGCCTGACGCAGAGAACGTTTGCAGAGCGCTTCCTTGAGCATTTCAAGGAACATGCTTCAGGTGGCTATCATCTGTATGACCCGATCGAGTTCGCGGCAGGCCGCAAGGTGCAACTTTGGCCTGGACGCTTTGGCGTGGAGCGTGAATCTGTGCAAGAGTTCATTCGCCGCTATCAGCAGTTAGCTCCAGCCGTCGCAGCGCTAGCCAAGCTCTATAGATTCCATCTGGCTCCCCTTTCCTTGGATCAACGCTCTCTTGAGCGCATCGAAGCTGGACTGGCGAACTATCTCTATGCGTTTCCCGGTTTGGTGGGAGCATTCCAAGACACCGGGATACAGTATCGTCCGCGCAAGCCCAACGAGGCGCCCATCGAAGTTGCGTTCAACTCCCAGGTTCCCCTATTGGGCTTGCCACCAAAGCTTTCTGTCTAGGATGCGAGGACGCCTTCGCGCGCCTGCTGCGCGAGAAGGGGGCGCAGTTGTCATTCTGAGCGGAGCGAAGAATCTCCCTCGCTGCCCTCGGGGGAGACCCTTCGCTGCGCTCAGAACGACACTGATGCAACGAGCAACGAGTGGCGCCCGGCTGCGTTCTTACCTGTAGCTGCAGGGCTTCTGACCCGCCCGCGCGGCCAGCCTTTGGGGCCGGGTTGGGGCCCTGCAGATCCACAGAGGGCGTCGGTACGCTTTACGTAACCGCAACGGTTACGTCACGTCTGCTTTGACGCACGAAGAGGCGTCGGTTATAATCACCGCTGGCCAGGCTAGGGCCAATTTCGAAGGCAGGGCGGGATGGCCTTCAATCCAATAAGCTCCTTCCTGGGTCTCTTCTCACATGACGTGGGGATCGACCTGGGGACCGCAAACACGCTGGTCATGGTGAAGGGCCGCGGCATCGTCATCGACGAGCCGAGCGTCGTCGCCATCGACCGCATCTCCAAGAAGGTCCTCGCCATCGGCGCCGAGGCGAAGCGCATGGTCGGCCGCACGCCGTCCAACATCATCGCCGTGCGGCCGCTGAAGGACGGCGTCATCTCCGACTTCCACGTCACGGAGCGCATGCTGCACTACTTCATCCGCGCCGTGCACGAGCGCTACGGCTTCGGCATACCGCGCCCGCGCGTCGTCATCGGCATACCGAGCGGCGTGACGGAGGTGGAGAAGCGCGCCGTCCACGACGCCGCCCTTAACGCCGGCGCCCGCGAGGCCTACCTCATCGAGGAGCCGATGGCCGCCGCCATCGGCGCCGGGCTGCCGATCATGGACCCTTCGGGCTGCATGATCGTCGACATCGGCGGCGGAACGACAGAGGTCGCCGTCATCTCCCTGGGCGGCATCGTCGAGAGCCACTCGGTGCGCACTGCCGGCGACGAGATGGACCAGGAGATCATTACTTACGCTCGCCAGGTGCATAACATGGTCATCGGCGAGCGCACGGCGGAGGAGATCAAGATTCAGGCCGGCTCCGCCTTCCCTCTCGAGGAGGAAGAGACGGTGGAGATCCGCGGCCGCGACCTGGCAACCGGCCTGCCAAAGGTCGTCGAGGTGAGCACCGTCGAGATCCGCGACGCCCTCTCCGGCCCCGTCAGCGCCATCGTCGAGTCCGTGCGGCTCGCCATCGAGGTGACGCCGCCGGAGATCGTCGCCGACCTCATGTTCAAGGGCATCTGTCTCGCCGGCGGCGGCGCCCTCCTGCGCGGCATCGACCGGCGCCTGCAGCAGGAGACGAAGTTCCCGGTCTACGTGGCGGACGATCCCCTGACCTGCGTCGTGCGCGGCTGCGGCGAGGCGCTGGAGGAGACGCGCATGCTCGCCAAGGTTCAGGCCGCCCTGGCGGCGCGCAAGCCGCCGCGCTAGCGCTTCTCGTCCTTCTTGAGGAAGGACATCCCCCGGCGAGGAGGATCCGCTCCTGACGAGGACTGCTGCATGGTTCGCGAGCGTTATGGGGGCCGGCCTCCTCCTTCTGGCCCTCTCCGGCATCGGCCTCGCGCGGCCCATTGAGGACGTCTCCTACGCCCTCGTCTCGCCCCTGGAGTCCGGCCTGCGTTCCCTGGCGCAGCCCATCGCCGACGTCGTCGCCAACTACGGCGACGTGCGCGACCTGACGCGCGAGAACGATAAGCTCCGCGCCGAGAACGAGCGCCTGAACGCCGAGCTCGTCAGCCTGCTGGAAGAGGCGACGCAGCGCGAGCAGCTTGAACGCCTGCTCGAAGTGAAGAACAGCCTCGCCGGCCAGGAGGTCGTCACCGCGCGCATCTTCGCCCGCGAGCCGAGCAACCTGCGCCAACTCGTCGCCATCGACATCGGCCGCGACGACGGCATCAAGGCCGGCATGCCGGTGATCACGGAGGGGAACACCCTCGTCGGCACCGTGACCAAGGTGGAGGCAGACCACGCCTGGGTCACCCTGGTTACCGACGTCGACAGCGCCGTCAGCGGCCTCGTCCTGGAGTCGCGCGACCAGGGCGTCGTCAGCGGCGCCTACAACCGGCGCCTCGCCATGGAGTTCGTCAGCCAGGACGCCACGGTGAAGGAGGGCGACACCGTGGTCACGTCCGGCCTCGGCGGGACGTACCCGGCCGGCCTCGTCATCGGCAAGGTCACGGGGATCAGCGGCGGGCGTCAGGAGGTCTTCCGCCGCGTCACGGTAGAGCCCCTCGCCAGCCTCTCGCGCCTCGAGATGGTGCTGGTCATGACCAGCTTCGAGCCGACGCGGGTGACGGCGCCGTGAGCTACTACATCGGCCTGCCGCTGGTCTTCCTCCTCGCCCTGGTGGAGGCTTCCGTGCTGCCGCTGTTCCGCGTCGCCGGCTTGCAGCCCAACCTTCTCCTCGTCCTCCTTGTCGTCTGGCTGGTCGTGCGCGGCCCAAACGAGGCCTTCGTGCTCATACCGGCCGGCGGCTTGTCCCTCGGCCTCGTCGACGGTGCGCCGCTGGGCACGGCGCTCCTCGCCCTGGCGCCGGTGGCGATGCTGCAGGAGGTCCGCGGCGCCCGATTGAGCGAAGGCGGGCTCAGCATCGCCATCGTCTTCACGCTTACGATGACCGTCGTCTATCACCTGGTCTACCTGCTCGTCTTCACCGTCCAGGGCGAGGCGGGCAGTTGGGCCGCCGCCCTGGGCCGCGTCGTCATACCGACGGCGTTCCTCAACGTCCTCGTCCTCCTGCCTACCTACGCGCTGGTCCACGTAGCTAGTCCGGACATGCGCCGGGCCGCCTACGCCTAGGATGAGGGGATGAGGCCGTACAGCACCGGCCGTAAGCCCTGGCGCTCCGAGCCGTTCCAGGAGGAGACGGACGATCTCCAGGCGGCGCGAGGCAAGCTCTTCTACTTCGGGCTGCTGGTGTTCTTTGTCTTCGCGGTCCTCACCCTCCAGCTCGCCCGTATGCAGCTGGTCAACGGCGAGGCCTACCGGCTGCGGGCGGAGAACAACCGGCTGCGCCAGGTGCCCGTTGTGCCGCCGCGCGGCCTCATCTACGACCGAAACGGCGTGCCCCTGGTCGAGAACCGGGCTAGCTTCGCGGCGGCCGTCGTCGCCGCCGACGTGCCGGAAGAGCGCCAGACCGACATCGCCGTCGCCCTGCAGGAGGTGACCGGCGTGCCGGCGGGCGAGATCGAGGACACCATCGAGGCGCGCCGCAAGTCGAACGACCCCTTCACGCCGGCCGTCATCAAGGAGAACCTGAACGAAGAGGTCGCCTTCCGGCTGCGTGAAAAGCTGGCCGACCTGCCGGGCGCCCGCGTCGTCGTCGAGCCGCGACGCGAGTACACGCAGGGGTCGCTCATGGCGCACGTCCTCGGCTTCGTCGGCGCCATCGACCAGGAGGAGTACGACCGCCTGGCCGCCTCCGGCTACCGGCTTGACGACCGCATCGGCAAGGCGGGCGTGGAGCTGAGCTACGAGTCGCTGCTGCGCGGCGCGCCCGGCATCCGCGAGGTGGAGACCGACGCTTCCGGCCGCGAGATCCGCGTCCTGGGCGAGAAGGCGGCCAGGTCGGGCAGCAGCGTTGTCCTCTCCATCGACCTCGACCTGCAGCGCAAGGTGGAGGAGTACCTGCGCGCCGCCATGGGCCGCTCGCGCAACGCCGCCTCCATCGTCGTCGACGTCCGCACGGGCGAAGTCCTGGCGATGGTCACCCTGCCGACCTACGACAACAACCTCTTCACGGGCGACGTGGACGAGGCGGCGCTGGAGAAGCTCCTGACCGACCCGGCGAAGCCCCTGCTCAACCACGCCATCGCCGAGATGTACCCGCCGGGGAGCACGTTCAAACAGATCACCGGCCTCGCCGCGCTGCAGGAGGGCGTCGCAAACGCCGGCACCCAGATCACGAGCCTGGGCTACCTTGACGTCGAGAACGAGTACGCGCCGGGTAAGTTCGACCGCTTCAGGGACTGGTCGGCGCTGGGCACACTGGACTTCTACCGCGGCGTCGCCATGTCCTCCGACGTCTACTTCTACTACCTGGCCGGAGGCTACGTGCGCGGCGGCAAGCAGGTCTTTCAGGGCCTGGGCGCCGACCGCCTGGCCGGCTGGGCGAAGCGCTTCGGCCTCGGCGAGCGGACGGGCATCGACCTGCCGGGCGAGTCCGAAGGCCTGGCGCCCGACCCGGCGTGGAAGGAGCGGACCATCGGCGAGCCATGGCTCCTGGGCGATACCTACAACTACGGCATCGGCCAGGGCTACGTCGCCGCGACGCCGCTGCAGATGGTCCTGGTCACGGCGGCCATCGCCAACGGCGGCAACGTGCTGACGCCCCACGTCGTCAAGGAGCTGCGCGACGTCGAAGGCCAGGCCGTGTCCATCGCGAGGCAGTACGTGCGGCGCAACCTGGGCGTCGACGCCCGCAACCTCGCCGTGCTGCGCGAGGGCATGCGCCAGGCCGTCGCCGACGGCACGGCGCGCACCGGCGCCGCAAAGGACGTCGCCGTGGCGGGCAAGACGGGCACGGCCGAGTTCGGGGAGCGGCGGCCGAACGGCACCTACCTGGAGCACGGCTGGTTCACCGGCTACGCGCCCTTCTCGAACCCGGAGATCGCTGTCGTCGTCTTCCTGGAGCAGGGCAACGGCGCCGCCAACGCCGCGCCCGTGGCGGCGAAGATCTTCGACTACTACTTCGGCCGCCGGAACCTGGCGGGAGGCGCGCGATGATCAGCTGGCGCGAGCGCCGCCCCTTCGACTTCATCCTCCTCGTCGCCGCCCTGGCCCTGTGCTGCTACGGGCTCATCCTGATCTACAGCGGCAGCCTCGCCTCCGCCGGCGGCAAGGTCGATGTCCTGAGCGGTCCCATCGGCCGTCAGGCTGCCTTCGCCCTCGTCGGCATCGGCCTCTGCCTCGCCTTCTCGCGCATGGACTATCGCTTCCTGGCCCAGGGCTCCTCCGGCATGTACGTGGGGCTGATCCTGGCGCTGCTTTTCGTCCTCATCCTCGGCACGCAGGGCACCTTCGGCTCGCGGCGCTGGATCGACATCGCCGGCACGCACGTCCAGCCCTCGGAGATCGGCAAGCTGGTGGTCATCCTCGTCCTGGCGAAGTACCTCTCCGATAACCAGGAGAACATTAAGGACCTGCGCGTCTTCCTCAGCTCGCTGCTGATCGCGGCCGCGCCGGCGCTGCTCGTCTTCGCGGAGCCGGACCTGGGCTCCGCCTCGATCTTCCTCCTCGTCTGGCTGGGCATGACGATTATGGCCGGCTGCGACGTGCGCCACGTCATCGGCTCGCTGGGCATGCTGCTGGCGCTCTCGCCTTTTGCCCTCCTCGTCCTCGTCACCGACTACCAGCGTGAGCGCGTCAGCACCTTTCTCGACCCCGCGCGCGACGCCTTGGGCTCCGGCTTCAACACGCTGCAGGCGGAGATCGGCGTCGGCTCCGGCGGCTGGTTCGGCAAAGGACTGACGGAGGGGACGCAGACGCAGCTCGACTACCTGCGCACGCAGACGACGGACTACGTCTTCAGCGTCCTGGGCGAAGAGCTGGGCTTCATCGGCGCGATGATCCTCTTCGCGCTGTTCATCATCCTCCTCATGCGCGGCCTGCGCGCCGCCTCGATCTCGCAGGACGTCTTCGGCCAGCTCGTTGCCGTGGGAGTTGTGATCTTCATCCTCTTCCAGGCGTTCATCAACATCGGCGTGAACATCCGGCTGTTCCCGGTGACGGGCATCCCGCTGCCGTTCATCAGCCAGGGAGGCAGCTCGCTCATAACCGTGTTCATCGCCATCGGGCTCTTAGAGAGCGTCATCATGCGCCACAAGCAGGTGTCGCTGTAGTGAGTCGGGAGAGGACGGGCCAGACTCTGCCGCTTACGCCTGACGAGCTACTTACTACGACGCGTGCCGTGCGCAAGCGTCTTGACCTCACGCGGCCGGTTGAACGCAGCGTGATCGAGGAGTGCTTGCGAGTCGCCCAGCAGGCGCCGACCGCCTCGAACATGCAGAGCTGGCACTTCGTGGTCGTGACGGACGGGGAGAAGCGCCGCGCTCTGGCCGAGCTGTACAGGAAGGGCTGGGCGGTCTACAGCGCCCAGGCGAACGCGGCGGCGGCAGCGCAGCCCCCGCCACCGGCCGGGGCGGCCGCCGTGCAGCGGGTGCTATCGTCCGCCCAATACCTCATGGAACACTTCCACGAGGTGCCCGTCCACGTCATCCCCTGCATCTCGCCGCGACCCGACGCAGTGCCGATGTACATTGCCCAGGCGTCGATGTTCGGCAGCATCATCCCGGCGGCGTGGAGCTTCATGCTCGCCGCCCGCGCGCGCGGCCTGGGCGGCAGCTGGACGACTCTGCATCTCTTCCACGAGAAGGAGGCGGCGGAGCTGCTCGGCATCCCCTTCGACACCGTTGCGCAGGTGGCGCTGATCCCCCTTGCCTACACGAAGGGCACAGATTTCAAGCCGGGCCCGCGGCTGCCGCTGGAGCGAATGGTTCACTGGGGCGCCTGGTGAAGCCCTTCCCGCCACCAGAAACAGAAGGCCAGGCTTCAAGCCTGGCCTTCTTAGCGCTCGTGGTGGCAGGTCTAAAGACCTGCAGCTACGGCGGTTAACCTACGGGCTGGGCGCCGCCAGCTCCGGCGCTTCCTGCTTGGTGAGGACGATCTCGCCGCCCTCCGCGTCGATGAGCACCGTGTCGCCGGGGCCGAAGCGGCCCTCCAGCAGCGCCTCGGAGAGGCGGTCCTCCAACTCGTTCTGGATGACGCGGCGCAGCGGCCGGGCGCCGAAGATGGGATCGTAGCCCTTGTCGCCCAGCCAGCCGCGGGCGGCGTCCGTAGCCTCCATGCTGATGCCTTTGAGCATCAAGCTCTGCCCCAGCTCCTGCAGACGCAGGTCGACGATGGAGCGGATGTGCTCCTTCGACAGGGCGTGGAAGACGACCTGCCCGTCGATCCGGTTCAGGAACTCCGGCCGGAAGACGCGCTTCAGCTCGTCTACCACCTTGTCCTTCATCCGCTTATACTGCTGCTCGGCCGTCTTCGCCTCTTCCGTGTTCACGGAGAAGCCCAGCGTGCTCTCGCGCCGGATGAGGTCGGAGCCGACGTTGGAGGTCATGATGATGATCGTGTTGCGGAAGTCGACCTTGCGGCCCTTGGCGTCCGTCAGGCTGCCGTCGTCGAAGACCTGGAGCAGCATGTTGAACACGTCCGGGTGCGCCTTCTCGATCTCGTCCAGGAGGATGAGGCAGTAGGACTTGCGGCGCACGGTATCGGTCAGCTGACCGCCGTCGTCGTAGCCGACGTAGCCCGGAGGGGCACCGACCAGGCGTGAGACGTTGTGCTTCTCCATGAACTCCGACATGTCGAGCCGGATCATCGAGTCCTGGCTGCCGAACATGAACTCGGCGAGGATGCGCGGCAGGTAGGTCTTGCCGACGCCCGTGGGCCCGAGGAAGAGGAAGACGCCGATGGGGCGCTTCGGGTCCTTGAGGCCGGCGCGGGAGCGGCGAACCGCCTTGCTGATCGCCGTTATCGCCTCGTCCTGGCCAACGACCTTGGCGCGCAGCACTTCCTCCATGTGCACCAGGCGCTCCGACTCCTCGCTGGCGATGCGGGTGACGGGGATGCCCGTCCACATCGCGACCACCTCGGCGATGTCTTCGGCGGTGACGACGGGCTTGGTGGAGACGCCCTCCTCTTCGAGGCCCTCCTCCATCTTCTCCAGGCGCTCCTGCAGCTTCAGCTCGCGGTCGCGCAGGTCGGCCGCCAACTCGTACTGCTGGGCGGCGATCGCCTGCTCTTTCTCGCGGCGCAGGCTTTCCAGGCCGCGCTGGCCCTCGTGCAGCGAAGGCGGCGTGGCCGCCTTGTTGATGCGGACGTGCGAGGCCGCCTCGTCCACCAGGTCGATGGCCTTGTCGGGCAGGAAGCGGTCGGAGACGTAGCGGGCGGCGAGCTCTGCCGCGGCGCTCAGCGCCTCGTC
>DATBWN010000155.1:0-2177 GCA_036514755.1 Dehalococcoidia bacterium
CATGATCCAGGCGATGTCGCCGCTGACGGTGTAGATCGCCACGCCGAGGATCATGGCGCCGATGTTCTCCGCCGACATCGACTCGAAGAGGTCGGCGCCACGGCCGGCGCAGTCGCCGACGTTGTCGCCCACCAGGTCGGCCACGACGGCGGCGTTGCGCGGGTCGTCCTCGGGGATGCCCGCCTCCACCTTGCCGACGAGGTCGGCGCCGACGTCGGCCGCTTTGGTGTAGATGCCGCCGCCCAGCTGGGCGAAGAGGGCAACGAAGCTGGCGCCGAAGCCGAAGCCGACGATGAGGAAGGGCGCGATCTGCGGCGGGTTGTCGAGGATGTTGCTGTAGACGGCGAAGATGGACGAAACGCCGATGAGGCTGAGGGCGACGACGAGGAAGCCGGAGACGGCGCCGCCGCGCAGCGCGACCGTGATCGCAGCCTTTAGGCTCTGCTGGGCCGCGGCCGCCGTGCGCACGTTGGAGCGCACGGAGATGTACATGCCGATGTAGCCGGCGAGGCCGGAGCAGAAGGCGCCGACGAGGAAGGCGATGCCGGTCATCAGGCCTTCCGTCTCCGGGCTGATGATCCGCTCGCCGTAGGCGATCTCGCCGCCTTCGTTGATGATCTCCTTCACGCCCTCGGAGACGGCGCCGACGATGACGCCGATGAGCACGGCCGTGAGGAGGGCGAAGATGGCGATGGTGCGGTACTGGCGGCTGAGGAAGGCCATCGCCCCCTCGAAGATCATGCCGCCGATCTCCTGCATCGCCGGCGTGCCGGGGTCCCGGCTCAGCACGTCGCGCGCCAGCCAGAGGGCGTAAAGCACGGCGGCGGCTCCCGCTACGGGGATAAGCCAGGTCAACTCCGGCATTCGAGAACCTCCCTGCTCTGCGAAATCGGCCCGAAACTGCGACCGAACCGGCACAAAATCGCGCCGTTTCGGCGCGAATCGACGAAAAAGGGACCGCCCGCGACGGCTAGAGGGACTCTACTGAATGTTAACGACTGGATCAAGGCACTAGCGTGCCGGCATAGCGCTGCCGCAAAAGCGCACCGGTTCGCACCGGATTCAGGTTGGGGTACAGGGGCGGAGCCCCTAGCGGAGCAGCGCGAGAGCGATGCGAAGCCTTCGGGGTCGCGCACGAGAGTCGCGCTTCAGGGAGACGAGACGCTCCGCATATCACCGGGATTGCCACGGCCCTTCTCCGAAGGGCCTCGCAACGACAAACGAGACGCTAGCCCTTGAGGCGCGACTCGAACTCGGCGAGCGTCCTCTCCAGGTCGCGCTGGCGGACGGCGAGCGTCAGGTCGCCGCGCGTGCGCTCCAGGATGCCGCGCACGTTGTCCGTGGTGCGGCGCAGGCCGCCCGTCATCGCGTCCGGGTAGTCGAAGGCGACGAGGATGCCGTAGGCCTCGTCCATGACTGCCAGGCACTCCTCGCAGCGGTCGACGTCGCCGGAGCGCAGGCGGTCCAGCAGGTAGCGCCGCAGCTCGCCCACCGCCTCGCCGAGGCCGTTGAGGTAGGCCGCCAGCTCTACGTCGAGCGCGCCGGGCGTGGGCAGCGACGCGCCCTGTCCGCTGATCAGCGCCAGCGTGATGCGCGCCTCCGCGTACTCCTTCGCCGCGTCGTGGACGAAGCCGGCGTGGAGGATATCGAGGTGGTCGCGCAGCGCCGTCTTCGCTTCCGAGAGGAGGGCGCCCGCCCTGTCAGTCAGCTCGCCGGCGGCATCGAACTCACCCCGGTGCACGGCGCGGATGGCGTTGGCGGAGAGGCGCGTCGCCTCGCGGCAGCGGCTCAGCGCCGCCTCGCGCGCCGCGTTCTTGGCGGCGAGCGCCCTGTTCGCTGACTCGCCCAGCGCCTCGATGTCCGGGATGAAGCGCCGCATGTCAGAGGCCCACCGCTCGTGCTTCGAGAGCCTCAGCATGAGCGGGACTTGGTGCCGCTCGCCCTGAGCCTGCCGTGAGCCGCGTCGAAGGGGCTCTCGACGGGCGACGTCGCGAGTTCGCGCTAGAAGTCGTCGTCATCCTCGTGGCCGCCGAGGCCGTCGTCCGCCAGGGACTCGCCTCGCTCCAGGCGGTCGATCATCTCGTCCATCTCCGGGCCGGCGTCGTCGCCCATCTCGGCGCGCATGCGGCGCGCCCAGGCCGCCATCGCCCGCGGGTCGCTCTCGTCCAGGCCCTCGA
>DATBWN010000156.1:0-2580 GCA_036514755.1 Dehalococcoidia bacterium
GCCTCGCCCAGCTTGCGCTGGCGCAGGACGATGGCCTGGGCCTTGTAGACGCGCGGGCGGGGCATCAGCGGCTCGTTTCCTCGCGGCTGCACATCCCTGTCGGTCTGCTCCGCCGCCAGGATAAGAGAGATGTGGGGGACACCCCCACACCCCCGGCAGAGGGCGACGCCCTCTGCACTCCCGCTTGCGTCTTCAACTCAGAACTCCTGCCTGTTCTCCAGGGCGCGGGTCAGCGTCAGGTCGTCGGCGTACTCCAGGTCGCCGCCCATGGGCAGGCCGCGCGCCAGGCGCGTCACGCGCACGCCCAGCGGCTGCAGCAGCTGGCTCACGTACATCGCCGTCGCCTCGCCCTCCAGGTTGGGGTTCGTCGCCATGATCACCTCGCGCACGGAGCCGTCGCGCAGGCGCTCCAGCAGCTCGCGCACCTTCAGCTGCTCCGGTCCGACGCCCTCCATCGGCGAGATCGAGCCGTGCAGCACGTGATAGAGCCCCTTGAAGCCGCGCGTGCGCTCGATGGCGAGGATGTCCAGCGGCTCCTCGACGACGCAGACGATGGAGCGGTCGCGCGCCTGGTCGACGCAGATCAGGCAGGGGTCGACGTCGGTCGTGTTCTGGCAGACGGAGCAGAGCTTGATCCGCTCCTTGACCTCGAGGATCGCCTCGGCGAGGGCCTGGGCCTCGTCCTTCGGCGCGCGCAGCAGGTGGTAGGCGAGGCGCTGGGCGCTCTTGGGGCCGATGCCTGGCAGACGGTGCAGCTCCTCTATGAGGCGGGCGACGGGCGCCGCCGCCCCGGCGGGCCGCCAGGGCTCGTTCACGCGCCTACCTCTTGCCGGCGCGGCGGGCGGCGCGGTTCGGCGGCGGCGATGCGCTGGGGCCGGCGCCCGGCAGGCCGATGCCGCCTGTCAGGCCCGCCAGCTGGTCGGCCTGGAAGGACTGCACCTCCTGCAACGCCTCGTTCACGGCCGCCGTCACGAGGTCTTCCAGCATGCCGACGTCCTCCCGGTCGACGACCTCCGCGTCGATCTTCAGCGACTTGACCTTGTAGGCGCCGGTGATCTCGACCTCGACGGCGCCGCCGCCGGCGCTCGCCTTGGCGACGCGGCTCTCGATCTCCGCCTGCGCCTTCGCCAGGCGCTCCTGCATCTGGCCGAGCTGCGCCATCATGTCCCGGTTCACGCCTCTACCTCCGGCTCGGGCTCGGGCGAGAGGACGCGGGCGCCCAGCTCCTGCGCCGCCCGCACCAGCGCGCTGCGGCTCACCGTCTCGCGCTGCTTCCACGACTCGACGTTCGGGTCGTGCACGCAGCGAACCTCCAGCTGCCGCCCCATGACGTCGGCGACGGCGCCGGCCAGCACGTCGAGGTTTCGCGTCTCCAGCATCTTCTGGGCGTGCGCCGGGTACTTGAACCCGAAGGTGAGCGCAGCCTCGTCTGCGTCAATGATATCGCAGGGGCCGTTGAGCAACGCCCCGACGTGCACCTCCAGGGCACGCGCCCGGTCGTAGATCGGCCGCAGACGCCCCCGCGCCGCTTCGAGCGTGGGTGCCGCGGGCGCGGCGCTGCCGTTGGCGGCTTGGTCGTCAGCCTTCGCCGGTCGAACGGTGGCGCTTTCGGCGCGGCTCGCCTGGGGCTTTGCATCCTGCATCCTTCCCGTGGAAGGACTTGTCTGCTCCGCCCTCTTTAGAGGGGAAGGTGGGGGGACACCCCCCATACCCCCCGGCAGAGGCGCGGAGCCTGTCCTGAGCTCAGTCGAAGGACCCTCTGCACTCCCGCTTTGCCCGTTTGCCTCTTTGCCTATTTGCGCTTCACTGAGCACGCACTCGGCGAGGGCGATGTCGAGCGGCAGCGTCGAGTTCGGGTCAGACTTCAGGTCCGCCTCACCGAAGGCGCGCAGCGCGGCGTAGATGCTCGCTGCAGGCACGCTGGCGACGGCAGCCCGCAGATCCTCTCGCCGCTCCGAGGTGGCGCCGCCCTCCGGGTCGAGGCCGGCCTTCGCCATGAGCAGCGCCCGCAGTTCCTCGACCAACTCGCGCTGGAACTGGCGCAGGTCGAGGCCGTCGTCCCGCACCGAAGCGATGAGCGACAGCCCCTCGGCGAGAGCCTGGCCTGAGCTTTGTCGAAGCGGCGAAGGGCTAGCGCCGGACGCGGCCAGGCGCGCCAGCTTGCCGGCGCGCTCGTCGCCGATGAGGCCGAGGCCGCTGCGCACGTGCTCGATGGTCAGGTCGTTGCCGTAGGAGGTCGCCAGCTGGTCGAGGAGGTTCGTCGCGTCGCGCAGGCTGCCCGTCGCCGAGCGGGCGATGAGCTCCAGCGCCGCCGCCTCGCAGGCGATGCCCTCGCCGTCGCAGATCGTCTCGAGGCGCTTGACCGAGGCCGTGAGCGGTATGCGGCGGAAGTCGAAGCGCTGACAGCGCGAGGCGATGGTCGCCGGCAGCTTGTGCGCTTCGGTGGTCGCCAGGACGAAGACGACGTGCGGCGGCGGCTCCTCCAGCGTCTTGAGGAGGGCGTTGAAGGCCGCTTCCGTGAGCATGTGTACCTCGTCGATGAGGTAGACCTTGTAGTCGCCGGCGCCGGGCGCGAAGGCG
>DATBWN010000157.1:0-7803 GCA_036514755.1 Dehalococcoidia bacterium
CTTCGTCGCCCAGAAGATCTCGGCGATCTCGTGCGTCGCCTTGAGCAGGTCCTCCGCCGCCTGCAGATCGACGTTCTGCTTGCAGCGGGACGCAAGCTTGTTGGCGTTCCAGACCTTGGTGTGCAGGTCGGGGTACTTCTCAAGGTGCTCCGGCCGGAAGTAGTCGTGCCAGAGGATGTCGATCTCCTTCTTGCAGAGCTCGGCGTGGTCCTCTTTCGTCTTGACGTAGCGGGTCAGAGAGTTGATGCCAGCCCGTCGCTCTTCCGCCGGCGCGTCGAAGGCGGGTGGCGCCAGGTTGGCGATCAGTTGGTTCATGCGCAGGACGGTGAGGGCGGCGATCTGGGCCGTGTGCGGGTCGTAGATGCCGCAGGGGATGTCGCAGTGGGCCGAGACGACCCCGGGCGGCGAGAGGCGGTCGACGAGCCGGATGAGCGGGCTGACGAAGCGGTGCATAGTCTCCTCCCTTATAAGGCTGCTTCGGCGAAATCAGGATGCGGGGCCTGCCCGATAGGGGCAAGGCGGATCATACCGTAGGAACAGGGAACATGGAACCGGGAGTAGGGGGTCAGGGGTCAGAGGTGGGGTTCCTGTTCCTACCGAGGAGCCATGCTAGAATGCGCCTGCCTGCCGGCAGGCAGGCTTGCGCGCCGCCGCGCAGGCTAGCCTGCAACCCAACTTCGAGGTGACAGTCTGAGCCAGGTCAGCAAGGCCGTGATCCTCGCCGCCGGGTACGGGACGCGGCTCCTGCCCGTCACGAAGGCGCAGCCGAAGGAGATGCTGCCCCTCGTCGACAAGCCGGTCATCCACTACGCCGTCGAGGAGGCGGTGGCGTCCGGCATCCGCGACATCATCATCGTCACGGCCATCGGCAAGCGGGCGGTGGAGGACTACTTCGACCGCTCGCGCGACATCGAAGACCTGCTGGCGGAGAAGGGCGACCTGGAGCGCCTGGAGGAGATCCGGCGCATCTCCCAGATGGCAGACTTCGCCTACGTGCGCCAGGGCGAGCCGCGCGGCCTGGGCGACGCCGTGCTGAAGGCGCGCCACCTGGTGGACGAGCCCTTCGTTCTCATCCTGCCGGACGACGTGATAATCGGCGAGCCGCCGGTGACGCAGCAGCTCATGGAGTGCTTCGGCCGCCGCGGCGTCAGCGTCATCGCCGTGCAGGAGGTGTCGGAGCGCGAGACCTCCAGCTACGGCATCGTCGCCGGCGAGGCGATCAACGACCGCGAGACGCGCCTGACGCGCCTGGTCGAGAAGCCGCCGCCCGGCGAGGCGCCGAGCCGGCTGGCCATCGTCGGGCGCTATCTGCTGACGCCGGCCGTCTTCGACGCCATCGAGCGGACGGCGCCGGGTTACGGCGGCGAGATCCAGATCACGGACGCTCTCCAGGTCCTGGCGGACGAGGAGGGGATGTACGCCTACCGCTTCCGCGGCCAGCGTTTCGACACGGGCCGGCCGCTGGGCCTCCTCACGGCGGCGCTGACCCTGGCACTAGGCCGGCCGGACGTGGGACCGGAGCTGCGCCAGTTCCTCAAGAACCTCCCCTTGGACGGCTGACCGCCGTGCGCGTCCTCTCCCTCGGCTGCGCCCTTCCGAACCCCCAGATCGACAACTACGACTGGGCGAGCGCGCTCTCCTTCTTCGACTACGACGCCATCGCCGTCGACCCCGCCGAGGCGGTCTCAAAGCTCGTCGAGGGCGTGACGCGCTCGGGCGCGGCCTACTCGACCTACGACGAGCAGCCCATCGTGTCCGGACCGACGACGGCCGCCGGCGTCGGCCTCGCCGACCTGCTGCGTCGCCGGCGCGAGGAGACGGAGCGCCTGCTGGCCCGGGGCGGCCTCGTCGTCTGCTTCGCCTACCCGGACGCGCCGCACCCGGACGTCTCCGGCTTCACGGGTTGCCACCGCTACTACTGGCTACCGGCACCGGCGGGCCGCGACTACGGCCCCGAATACGTGAAGGCGGCCGGCGGCCGTCGCGTCTCCGCCACGGACTACGAGCACCCCTTCGCAGACCTCCTCGAGAACGTCGGCGAGGGCATCCTCTACCGCGCCGTCTTCGCCGAGGGCGCGGCCGGCTTCGGGCCCGGCGCGAAAGTCATCGGCCGCAGCGCCGGCGGCGCCGCCGTCGCCGTCGACCTCGCCGTCGGCGGCGGGCGCGTCGTCTTCCTGCCGGCGCTTGCGTCGAACCTGAGCATGAGCGAGCGGAGCCGCATCGCCGACGCCATCGTCGCCGGCGTGCGCAACACCCTCCTGCGCGACGCCGAGGCAGAGCCGCCGGCCTGGCTCGAGGCCCACTCGCTGCCGGGCATCGCCGAGGCGAAGGCGAAGATCGAGGCGGCGGAGTCGCGCCTGGACGAGCTGGAGGCCGAGCTAGCGGCGGAGCGGAACACGCTCCGCGGCGTCGACCGCTACCGGCGCCTGCTCTGGCAGGAGGGGAAGTACGGCTTCGCCCTGCCGGTGCGCGACGCCCTGACGCTCCTCGGTTTCGCGAGCGTGACCGCCGTCGACGAGCCGGCGACCTTCATCTTCGGCGGCGAGAGGGTCCTCGTCGAGACGGAGGCGAGCCCGGGCGTCGTCGGCATGGAGCCGCACTACCGGCTGCGCCAGCGGCTGGAGCGGGAGATCGCCGCCGGCAAGGAGCGGCCGCGGGGGATCATCGTGGTCAACGGCCAGCGGGAGCTGCCGCCGGAGGAGCGGACGCAGCAGTTCGAGGACGCGCTGCGCGTGGCGGCGGAGAGCATGCGCTACTGCGTCGTCGAGGCGACGCGGCTCTTCGCGGCCGTGCGCGACCACCTGGAGGGCCGCGGCGACGCGACATCGTTCTGCCACCGGCTGGTCAACACGGAAGGCGCCTTTGCGCCGGACGCCGCGGCCAGCCCGGCCGAGGCGACAGCGGGCGAAGGGGAGTAGGAGAGAAGACGATGACATCGCAGGGAGACGGCAGGGGCTGGGCGCTGATCCTGGGCGCCTCCAGCGGCTTCGGCGGCGCCACCGCGCTGGAGCTGGCGCGCAGCGGCTTCGACATCTTCGGCGTCCACCTCGACCTGCGCTCCACGCTGCCCAACGCGCAGGCGATCGTGCAGACCATCGAGGCCGAGGGGCGCCGGGCCGTCTTCTTCAACATGAACGCCGCCGACGCCGAGAAGCGGGCGGAGGCCATGGCGAAGATCGCCGAAACGACGGCTCAGGACGGCTCCTTCGTGCGCGTGCTGCTCCACTCCCTCGCCTTCGGCGCCCTGCAGCCCGTCATCGCCGAGGACCCGAAGGGGGCGTTGAGCCAGCGCCAGCTGGAGATGACGCTGGACGTCATGGCGAACAGCCTCATCTACTGGGCGCAGGACCTGGCGGCGCGCGGACTGCTGCGACGCGGCAGCCGCATCTACGCCATGACCAGCTCCGGCTCCACGCGTGTCATCCGCAGCTACGGCGCCGTCTCGGCGGCGAAGGCGGCGCTGGAGGCGCACATCCGTCAGCTGGCCTACGAGCTGGCGCCGCTGGGCGTGACGGCGAACGCCATACGCGCCGGCGTCACCGACACGCCCGCCCTGCGACGCATCCCGGAGGGCGTAGCGCTGCTGGAGCACGCCAACGCGCGCAACCCATCGGGCCGGGCCACGCGGCCGGAGGATGTCGCCAAGGCGATCGCCGCGCTCTCAGACGAGAGGCTGCAATGGATGACGGGCAACGTCATCGGCGTGGACGGCGGCGAAGAGATAACGGTCTAGCAGGCTGTAAGCGCGTAGCTGTCCGCCGGTACCAAGCGATGGTTTATGGGATCGACGGCGAGGCCGGCCTCCTCCAGAGCGATGACGCCGAGAAGTGGCTCCTCGCCTTCTTCCGCAAACGCGCAATACGTCGAGAAGGGCTCATCCCCGAGGGAAATCCGAACCTGTGCGACGCGTCGGCGCTCATGACGCCCATCAGCCAAAATGAAGACGCGTTCGGCGCGTGGCTGAATGCCAAGCTTGTCTCTCACGGACGCAGGCAGCCACGTGTAACTTGACGCCGTGTCCACCCAGGCCTGGACAACGTCGATCTCCGCCCCTGCGGCGTCCAGCACCTGCACAGGGTACTTGAAAACACCCACTACGCGATCTTAGCACCAACAATCCAGGGGACGGGAGGCTACTTACACCTCAGGCGCGCTATCAGGTGGAAGCGACGATTCGGCTGTGAATCTGCTCCGTCAGGTCCCGCACCTTCCGTGACAGCTCGGCCACCTCGATCGTCAGGTTCGTATTCTGCTGCAGCAGCGTGAGGTTTGTCCGGGCGAGCTCCTCTCGGTGGCGGGCATCGGCATCAGACCAGGCCTTGTCACGCTCCGCCTGTCGAGTCTCGGCCAGGAGGATGAGGGGCGCCGCGTAGGCTGCCTGGGTGCTGAAGGCAAGGTTGAGGAGGATGAAGGGGTAGGGGTCCCAACGGAAAGCTATAACCGCGGCGTTGACGGCTATCCACGCGATCACCGCTAAGGTTTGACCAATGATGAAGCGCGGCGTGCCGAAGAAGTGAGCGAACGCTTCGGCCAGGTGCCCGAAAGCGTCGTCGCCGAAGGGCGACGCCAGGTGGGCGTGTGGCGCGTGAAACCGGAGATGGCCCTGCATCTCTGCTGTGTGCTGCATTCCCCAATCCTCCCCCTAGCTATCCTGGCCTGCCTCAACCCGCGAGCCTCGAGAGCGGCCCTGTATGTAGGATACCCAGCACCATCGCTAAAGTTCTCTGAATCTTGACCGCAGCGCCGCCCGACGCTTAAGATCGCGTCAAGAAAGCTTTACCATGCTCCGCACGCGACTCTTTGGCGTCCTGGAAGCGCGCGGCCAGAAGCAGCGCTGGCTCCTGGCCGAGCTCGCCCGCCGCGGCTACCGCCTCAGCGAGAGCTACCTCTCTCAGATCAAGTCGGGCGCCAAGGCGCCGAGCCAGCGCTTCGTCGACCTAGCCAGCGAGATCATGGCGCTGCCGCAATCGGAGCTGTTTTACGAGGAGGGACCGCCGGCGGCCCGCCCTCGCTCACCCTCGCGGCCGGCCGGCGCCCCGCAGCGCAGAAGAGGAGATAGGCAGATGGGCGAAGCAATCAACGTGGCCATCGTCGGCGTGGGCAACTGCGCCTCGTCCCTGGTCCAGGGCGTGCACTACTACCGCGACGCCGAGGAGGACCGCGACATCCCCGGCCTGATGCACGTCAACCTGGGCGGCTACCACATCCGCGACATCAACTTCGTCGCCGCCTTCGACGTCGACGCGAACAAGGTGGGCAAGGACCTCGGCGCCGCCATCTTCACGCCGCCGAACAACACCTACAAGTTCGCCGAGGTGCCGAAGGAGACGGGCGTCGTCGTCCACCGCGGCCGGACGCTGGACGGCCTCGGCCTCTATCTCTCCGAGATCATCACCAAGGCGCCGCCGCCCTCGGACGAGGTGGCCCGCACCCTCAAGGAGACGAACACGCACGTCATGATCAACTACCTGCCCGTGGGCAGCGAGGAGGCGACAAAGTGGTACGTGGAGCAGGCGATGCAGGCCGGCTGCGCCGTCATCAACTGCATGCCCGTCTTCATCGCCGCCGACCCGACGGGCTACTGGCCGCGTCGCGTCTCCGAGGCCGGCATCCCGATCATCGGCGACGACATCAAGTCGCAGGTCGGCTCCACCATCGTCCACCGCGTGCTGTCGCACCTGTTCATGATGCGCGGCGTCCACATCGACCGCACCTACCAGCTCAACTTCGGCGGCAACACCGACTTCCTCAACATGCTGGAGCGCTCGCGCCTGATCTCGAAGAAGATCTCGAAGACGCAGGCCGTCACATCAGAAATCGAGTACGAGATGATGGCGGACGACGTCCACATCGGCCCCAGCGACTACGTGCCCTGGCTGGGCGATCGCAAGTGGGCCTACATCCGCATGGAGGGGACGAGCTTCGGCGACGTACCGCTGAACGTCGAGCTGAAGATGGAGGTCTGGGACAGCCCCAACTCCGCCGGCGTCGTCATCGACGCCATCCGCTGCGCCAGGCTCGCCCTCGATCGCGGCCTCAAAGGGCCGATCACGGAGCCCTCGGCCTACTTCATGAAGTCGCCGCCGCTGCAGTTCACCGACGAGCACGCGTATGAGAACCTGGAAGCGTTCATCGCCGGCCGCGAGGAGCGAGTCGGGACAGGGATCAGATCGCGCGGTACGCGGGACTCGCAGCCCCTGGCAGCCCCCGATTAGCGGCAGGTTCATTCGCCCCTACATGCCGATCGCGGCATACTGACGACGTGAGCGTATGGGCTAATCTGCGCTGGCTCGTCGCCTACTGGGCCTCGCGCGCCGGCGTTGCCCTTGGGCGCGTGCTGCCCACCCGCTTCTGGTACGCGCTGGCCGACCCGGTGGCGGACCTTTGCTTCCTCACGCTCGGACGCTATCGGCGGCCGCTGGAGGCGAACCTGCGCCGCGTCGTCGGCGAGGCGGAGGCGCGGGCGGCGGCGCGCCGCTGCTTTCGCAACTTCGCCCGCTACGTCATCGACTTCTACCAGCTGCCCTTCGTCAGCCGCGAGGCCCTCTGCAAGCGCATCGAGTTCCACGACTGGCGCCGCCTGGACGAGGCGCTGGACGAGGGCAACGGCGCTCTCTTCGTCACGCTGCACCTGGGCCAGGCGGAGCTGGGCGCCGGCGGCCTCGCCGCCTACGGCCACCCCGTGAGCGCCATCGCCGAGGAGCTGCCCTACGCGCCGATGAACGAGCTCGTCCAGGGTCTGCGCCGCGCCCTGGGCATGAAGATCATCGCGGCCAACAAGGCGAAGCCGGGCGTGCTGCGCTGCCTGAGCCGCGGTGAGGTGCTCGGCCTCATGTTCGACGCGGTGGAACCGGGCGAGGGCGTGCGCGTCGACTTCTTCGGCGCGCCGGCGGAGGTCGCCAGCGCGCCGGCGCGCATCGCCATCCGCACCGGCGCCCGCGTCTTGCCCGGCGTCATGCGCCGCGACCCGCAAGACGCGACGAAGCTGGTGCCCGAGATCGACTTCGACCTGCGCTTCGAGGCGACGGGCGACGAGGAGGCGGACGTGCAGGCGCTGAGCCAGGCCATCGCCGGCTCCTTTGAGGGCTTCGTGCGCCGCTTCCCGGACCAGTGGTTCGCCTTCCGGCCCGTGTGGGGCTACCCGGCCCCGCAGCAGGGAGAAACAGGCAAACGGGCAAACGGGCAGGAAGGCACGGGCGAGCGCTGGAAGCAGTGGACGCTGATGCTGGCCGTGCGCCTGGGCCACGTGCTGCCTCGCGGCGCCGCTTACGGGCTGGCCCGCCTGGCCGGCGACGCGGCCTTCTTCATGCGTCGCGGCGTCCGCGCCGACGTGGAGGACAACATGCGCCACGTCCTCGACGAGGACGCGCCGGGGTCAGCGGTGCGGGCCGCGGCGCGCGAGGCCTTCCGCAACGTTGCCCGCTATTATGTCGACCTCATTCGGCTGCAACACACGACGGCGCAGCAGCTGCTCGAGTCGGTGCACATTGAGGGGCTCGATCGCGTCAAGTCGCGCTTGGACGCCGGCCAGGGTGTCGTCGTCGCGACGGCGCACTTCGGCAACCCGGAGGCCGCGGCGCAGGTGGGCCCCGTCCTCGGCCTGAACATGCTTGTCCTGGCGGAGCCGCTGCAGCCGCCCGCCTTCGCCCGGCTGATGCGACGCCTGCGCTCCGCCTACGGCCCCCGCTACCTCGACGTCGGCTTCGCGGCAGTGGCCGCGGCGCTGCGCCACCTGCGGGCCGGCGGCGGCGTAGCGATTGCCTGCGACCGCGACATCCAGCACAAGGGCGAGCCATTGCCCTT
>DATBWN010000158.1:0-4329 GCA_036514755.1 Dehalococcoidia bacterium
GCATCGGCGGCTGCTATCAGCTCGTCTGCAGAGCCCCCGTCCGCCGGGTAGATAGCCATGCCCAGCGTGAGAGCGACAAGGAAGGTCGCCCCAGTTCTCGGATCCGTGACCTTCGCCTTGCTTAGGGTCTGCGCGACACTCTCGCGATAAGCGGTTGCCTGTTCCCACTCGAAATCGGGCAGGATTACGACGAACTCGTCGCCGCCATAGCGTCCGACAATCGCGCCTCCCACGCTCAGCGCTTCGGCGACCGCGTTCAGCACGGCGTCGCCAGCCTGATGGCCGTACTGGTCGTTGAGGCGCTTGAGGCTGCACACGTCGCCTACCGCTACGGCGTGGGTGCCATCTGCTGATTCAGCGATTAGGCTCTGAAGCTCGTCGATGATCGCGCCGTGGTTCAGAAGGCCGGTGAGGGAGTCGCGCCGCGCCTGCTCGCGCAGCTTCTCTTCCAGGGACTTCCGTTCGGTTATGTTCATGAAGTTGCCGGCGGCCGCCCGATTTCCCTGGTAGCTAATCGACGTGACGGTCTCCAAGATCCAGATGACTCGGCGATCCGCCGTGATGACGCGGTACTCGTAGGGCGTTGCCCGCTTGGCTTTGAGCATTTCGACGGCCGCCGCCCGCACCATTGCTCTGTCGGAGGGGTGAACTAGCGAGAGGCAGTCCCTGCCGACGAGCTCTCGCATCTTGAAGCCGGTGCATCTCTCAAACTCGCGGTTGACGAAGCGGAACTGCCCCTCCTGAACGAGAAAAATGCCGATGGGCGAGTTCTCGGCCAGCCTTCGGAAGAAGGCCTCCGTACCGGCTTCGTCCGGCGCTAGGTCATTCTCTGATGGCTGCACGCGCGGCGGCTCCCCGCTTATGAGTCCTAGTCAGATAATCGACACGCGGCGCCGCGACTTGACCGGATCAGAGGGAGTGCCGAGACAGGCGAGAGAGGGCGAGGCCGGCGAAGCGCTCCCGCTGGGACCCCCAAATGGAAGACTGAGTTCGCTTACCCGTCGCTGTGGCCCAGGTCACGGCCGGGGGCGACGCGGTCGCGCAGGCGCTGCTTGACCTCCTTCGCCTCCGGGAAGCGGCCCTCCGCTTTGCGCGACCACAGCGTCTCGCCGTCCAGCCGCACCTCGAAGACGCCGCCCTTGCCGGGCACGAGCGCCACCTCGCCCAGCTCGTCGACGAAGGTCGTCAGCAGCTCCTGCGCCAGCCAGGCGGCGCGCAGCAGCCAGCGACACTGCGTGCAGTACTCGATCTCGAGCCGGGGCGTGCGGTTCATGGGGAGATAGTAACAAGTAACAGGTAACCAGTAACAAGAAGCCCGTTGAGCCCGCTCCCTGTTACCTGTTACTTGTTACTTGTTACCGGGGCGGGGACGGGCCGGGTGGCGAATACGAAGAAGACGGAGCCGAGGCCGGCGAGGACGGCCAGCACGGCGAAGCCGGGCTCGTAGCTGCCCGTGGCGTCGGCGAGGCCACCGGCGATGAGCGGCCCGCCGATCTGGCCGAGCACCGTGACCAGCGTCGAGAGGCCCATGATGACGCCGTAAGAGCTGCGGCCGAAGTAGTCGGCGCGGATCGCCTGCATCATCGGGCCGCGCATGCCCCAGGCGAAGCCGTGCAGGATCGCGAAGCCGGCGACCATGATGATCGAGGTAGCGAAGGCGAGCAGCAGGATGCCCAGCATGTGCATGACCATGCAGGCGGCGGCGATGAGACGCTTCTCGAAGCGGTCGCCGATGACGCCGCCGACGACCATGCCGGCCACCTGCATCGCCGTCATGAGGGTGATCGCCAGAGACGCCGCGCCGACGCTGTAGCCCAGGTCCTCCTTCAGGTGGGAGATGGCGTGCACGCCCACGGCGGAGACGACGAGTAGGGCGGCGCCGTGCCCCAGCGAGACGAGCCAGAACGCGGGCGTGCGGATCGCCTCGCGCGCCGTGAAGTCGCGCCTCTCGGAGAAGCTGGCGGCTTCGGTAACTGTCGAAGCGTGAGCCGGTGGGTCAGCGATGCCGTCGACGACGTCGCCGTGGTCCTCCGGCCGCCGGCGAATGACCTGCGCCATCGGGAGGCCGGCGACGATGACGATGACGCCGGAGGCGAAGGCCGTGTCGCGCCAGCCGAAGGCCTCCAGCGAGTAGGCGACGACCGGCACGAGCATGCCGCCGATGGCGAAGCCCAGCGACATGAAGGAGAGGGCGCGCGCCCGGTAGCGATCGAACCAGTTGACGAGGGCGACGGTGAGCGGGAAGAAGGCGCTGAGGCTGGAGCCGACGGCGAGGAAGCTGACCGCGGCGTAGAAGCCGGCGATGGAGTGCACCCGGCTGAGGAGGATGAAGCCGAGGCCGAAGACCACGAGGCCGATGCGCACCATCGCACGCGTGCCGAAGCGGTCGACGAACCAGCCCTGAACGGGCCCGAGGAGGCCGCTCTCCACCTGCTGCAGCGAGAAGGCGCCGGAGAGCGCCGTCTTGCTCCAGCCGAAGTCGTCGCGCAGGACGGCGACGTAAGCGCCGAAGGACTGGTTGAGGAGCCACGCGTTGAGGAACTGGAGGCCGAAGCCGGCGGCGACGATGCGCCAGCCGTAGAAGACCCGCGTCTGGAAACGGCGGATCATAAGGCGGCGAGCATCACTGGCGACCTCTCGCGAATCGCTGGGCGCTGGGATGTCGAGAGTTTAGCAGACGGCGGCGCTCGCTGGGCGATGTTGTAAAATCGCCGGCCCCTAGGTACGATCAGACGGCCAAGGAGCGGCGGTGGCGATGCCTCCTCAGAAACGCGCACTGATCATCGCGATGCTGGGGCCAGCCATACAGGCGGTGGGCTTCGTCTGGCAAGGCGTGCATATCGTGCTTAGACACCACGACGTGCCGCTCTCGGCGCGGCACATTGTCTTCGAGCCCGGCGTCCTCGTCATCTTCGTCGGCCTGCTGGTGTCGGCCGCGTGCATACCGGTGGCGCTGGAGGTTGCGCGGGCGAAGGAGGCCGAGCTGGAGATACCCGTCTTCGGCGCGGAGCAAGTCGAATCGTCCGAGGCGAGGGAACGCGCCGGCTAGGGCGACATCAGGCCGGCAACTGGAAGAAGCCGTCGAGCCAGAGGACCATACCTATGGCAACGAGCGCGAGGCTGATGAGCAGCGAGCGCGCCAGCGACTCCGGCTGGGCGGTCTGGTAGAGCCTCAGTCCGGCGACCACGAGAGCAAGAGCCGCTAGGCCGGCGTGGGCGACCACGGTCATGGTCGTGGTGCCGTTCAGGTGGAAAGCCACGGTCTCGGCGCTGGCGAGGACGAGGCCGGTGACGATCAGGACATCGGCGTACCGGCGCGGGAAGCCATCGAGACGGGAGCGCGCCTCGGCCCAGCCGCCGGCGATCATCGGCAGGCCCATCGAGAAGTGGACGAGGCGGGCTTGCGGCTCGACGGCCGTGACGGCGATCATGCCCCAGCCCAGGAGGACGAGGACGGCGGGGAACATGAGAGTACGGGCGCGGCTGCGGTGCCAGACCCTGCCGGAGAGGCCCTCGACGGTCATCAGGGAGCCGATGAAGAGGAAGCCGGCGCCGAAGACGTGGTGCGATTCGGCGGGCTGCACCATCCTCAGTTCGCCGATGTGCAGCAGCGGCTGGAAGGCGTTCGCCAGGTCGAGAGCCGCCGACATAAGAGCCGTCCCTGCGGGGTCAGTCTCGCCGTCCTTCGCATTGTAGCCGACGGCGCAAGGGCGGGTTAGCGGCTACTTTGCCGGCTTGACCACGAGCTTGCTCTCGACGTGGGGCTTGATGTGGCCCTGGCGCGTGACCTCGACGAACTTGCCGCACTTCGGGCAGCGCGCGGTCCGGCCCGCGGAGTAGACCTTCGTGCTCGACCCCTCGCACCAGATGCTCACGTTAACCTGCTCCCTGCTCGTCCCCTGCCGACGAGGCGATTCTAGCGCGGAGAGGCGCTATGGGGGAGATGCGGCTCGCAGCGCGGGCGAGCGTTTGGTAGACTAGGCGCGTCTCAGAGTCGGGGCGTAGCGCAGCCTGGTAGCGCACTTGAATGGGGTTCAAGAGGTCGAGCGTTCGAATCGCTCCGCCCCGACCAAAACTCTTCCCCAGATTCAGCCCTGCAGTCTAGCTTGGTAGCAGTGCGCCTAGCTTTGAAGGCGCGGCTACGAGGAAACGGCCCGTCGCCGGTCGCTCTTGACAGCGAACTGGTCGAAGCTCTGGCAAAGAAGACCCAAGAACTGAGCGACGCGGCAACGAGGTGCCGTGGGGCCAGGCCGAGGCGGTCTGGCGAGATAGCCGATCTCTGGTTGCCGAGGCTCGACATTGCCGCACGCAGCACGCCCATCGGGTGCG
>DATBWN010000159.1:0-19140 GCA_036514755.1 Dehalococcoidia bacterium
TCGAGCAGCTGACTTCCCAGCGAGACCTGTTTGAAGCCGGCATTCGCCAGTACCTCCAGGTTCTCGTCCTGGCGGGCTTCCTGGCCGGCCTCGTCGCCGGCTTCGCCACGTACTCGGAGCGCAAGCTGCCGTTCTTCTCCGGTAGCCTCGACTGGCAGCGACTGGCTGGCATAGCCCTGCTCGCCGCCTTCATCGGCGGCACCGGCCTGGCGATGGCGGGAGACAGGTACGCCTCTCAGGAGGTCTACGCCTTGTTCGGCGCCGCCGGCGGCCTCGCGGCTTATCGACTCGTCGCGCGTCACCGCATTCAAGAAGCGAGCTTCCGTTACGAAGCGGCCATCAGCCTTCTCGTGCTGATCAGCGCTTGGTCGGTCTCCATATCCGTTGGCGATCGGACGCCCGCCCTGGCAGGAGGAGCGCTCCTGGCGCTGATCGCAACGCAGGCACTGCGCGCCGGCGATTCGCTTTCCTTCGCCTGGCGGCCGCTCGGAGCCGTTGCTGCCCCGGCGATGATCGTCATCGCCGCCGGCGCCGTTGGCGTCGGCTGGGTCAGGGAAAACGCTCACTACGTTTACCGTGACCGCCCAGCGAGCGAGCTATCATACTCCCTGGGCGGCGTCTTTCCGGGCGGAGGGCTCATCAAGACGAACGCCAGCACCTATGCCTTTCTGGAGGACCTGGAGCAGGCCATTGAGAAGTCTGGGCCAGGTCGCTACGCTATCGTGCCGGACCTGCCGGGCTACTGGGCCAAGGCACGGCAGCGAAATCCCCTCCCTGTCGACTGGCCGCAGAGCATTGAGCTCAAGAGCGCGGCCTTGGTTGAGCGAGTCGTCGACAGCCTCGAGAGCCAACGCGGCGACACGACGGTCATCGCTCAAAAGATCTCAGCCGAGTTCCTTGCAGAGGGTTTCGTCGAGCTGACCAACGGGCCGCGCTTCGGGGCCGAGCACTACTCGGGCCTTTTGGCGCACGTGCGGAATACCTGGCAGAAGGTCGGCGAGACCCGGTTCTTTGAGCTCTACCGTTAGCGTCTTTCGATGGACGACGAGCATGGTGATAGAGTCACGAGAAGAGCAGCGGGCCCCTTGTGGGCACGTCAGGAGCTTGCTGTGCCTAAAGTCAGCATCGTAATCCCGGTCTACAACCGCGTTCCCCTGCTGATCGAATGCCTGAAGAGCGTCCGAGCGCAGTCCTTCGAGGACTACGAGGTCATAGTCGTCGATGACGGCTCTACCGAGGACGTGAAACAGGCGGTCTCGCCCTTCCGCGTCCGCTACGTCAGGCAGGAGCAGCAGGGGCCGCCGGGCGCTTACAACACGGGCATCAAGGCGGCGAAGGGCGAGTACGTCGCCTTTCTCGACTCAGATGATCTCTGGCTTGAAGGCTCTCTGGAGCAGAGAGTTGATCTCCTGGATCAGTATCCGGAGGCTGGCTTCTGCTACAGCCAGGCTTACCGGCTCAGCGAGGCTGACCAGTCGATGACGCTGGTCCATCCGCCGCGGGGGCCAGCCACGATACGGGACGGAGAAGCGGAGATCAGGAGCTATCTGGCGAATGGCAACCACATCTTCTGCTCCACGGTGCTGGCCCGCCGGAAGTGCCTCGAGGAGGTCGGAGGCTTCGACGCCGGGTTCCGCTCCGGGTCAGAGGATCTCGACGTGTGGATCCGTTTGCTGAAGAAGTACTCGGCGGTTTCCACTCCGCAACCTCTCGCCATCTACAGGGTTCACGCACAGAGCTTCTCTTCCGATCGAGAACTCGACGAATGGGAGCAAAGCAACGCCAAAGTGATCGAGTCCATCTTGAACGACTCAGTCATGGGTCATCGCCTTGCCGATATGCGGCCCGGGGCCTACTTCCATCTCTACTCGGAGCTCGCCGCACGCGCCAAAGGGAGGGGTGACCTGAGAACGGCACGCCGCTACCTCTCCAAAGCCTGGCGGGTTCACCCGGCGGGCAAGCTCTTCAGCTGGCTACTTCTCTCTGTCAAGGTGCACCTGCCCCGGCCGATGCTGACCGCCGGCAGCACGGCAAAGCAGTGGTTGCTGAGGCGGCTATAAAGCGGCCGCCGTCTCGGCCTTGCTCCGCCGCCTTGACTACGGCCGAGCCGCGTCTTCACGGCCGCTCAGGTCCAGAGCCCTCTCGGGCGCCCATCCGAGACCTGGCTCTAGGCGTACGGTGTGGGTAGGATCATGCTCTTCGCGCCTGTCGTCATCGTTTTGCTGACGATCGTCTTCTCGCGACCTTCGTCGTCGCCGTCGGTTCAGGTATCGACCGTGACAGTCTCCCAGGGAGAATCCATCCAGGCCGCGGTGGACCAGGCGGCAGCCGGCGATACGATCAGCGTTCACGCCGGCGTCTACGGAGAGCAGGTCACCATTGACAAGCCCCTCACCGTCGAGGCCTTCGGCGACGGGGAGGCGATAGTCGACGGCGAGTGCTCACGCGACCACGGCTTCCTCGTCACGAACAACCTGGCTGGCTCAAACCCGGTCGGGGTTACGCTTCGCGGCCTGACGGTACGCAACACGAAGAACGCCAGTGTCTTGTTCCTAGCGGCCCGGCCCGACTCGCCGATACCGGCGCGGGGCACTGTGGACGGCATGTCCCTCCAGAACTTCGACTGCGACGGCAGCCACAGCGGCCAGTACGAGGCGGGCGTGGCCTCCTGGTACAGCGGCCCCGGCTTTGTAGTGACCAACAACGTCATCGCTGGCCCTTACGGCCGCGGCACCGACTGCAGCGACGACGGCTGCGCCAACGGCATCTGGTTCAAGAGCAACGACTCCAATCCTTCGGGCGGCGGCCACTACATCGCCGGCAATCGGATCAGTGACGTCTGGGATGGCATCGGCGGCGAGGAAGAAGGGTCGCCGCGCGGTACGCTGGACCGTAACTCCGTCGTTGAAAACAACGTCATCACGTCTTGCCACGACGACGGCATCCAGTCCGAGGGCGGCAACCTCAACAACGTCATCCGCAACAATGACATCTCCGGTTGCGGCACCGGCGTCGCCATTGCGCCGGTAGGAACAGGACCTCTTACTGTCGAAGGCAACTACATCCACGACCTCGTCATGGGCGACCTGGAAAACCTCTTCTGCTTCAAGGTGGGCAGTCCCTCCAGCGGTCTGGCACGTCTCATCAACAACCGCTGCGTCGTCAACTCTTCTGCGGAGCAGGGCGAAGGCGGCGCGGACGGCATCCATCAGACGGACCCGGGCATGTCGCCCATGTATCTCCGCAATAACGTCTTCTACGTCTCGCGCTATGTGTACGAGATCTTTGAGCCCGCGGACTTCGACTCCCAGAGCAACTGCCTTGTCCCCTTGGACGACGATTACTTCACGGAGTGGGAGGGCACGCCATACGCGTCACTCGCCGCGTTCCAGCAGGCGACGGGGCTCGAGCAGGGCAGCACGCAATCGGAAGCCTGCAACATCCCGCCCGCGCCGACGAGCGCACTTCCAGCCGCCACGGCGCCTGCGGGCCCTGCTACAACTGTCGCTTCGCCCACGACTCAGCCCCTGGCCACGCCGCCGCCTGCGTCTACTAGCGAACCTGAGGCTCCGCCGGTTTCCCCTACCAGCGCCCCCGATGCGCTCTCGCTCGCTCCGAGCAGCACGCCTGCAGCCGCCGCGGATCTCCTTCCTCCTCCCACCACGGTTCCGATTAGCGCCGACCGTGACTGGCGGCTGGAGGTGCTATTGCCGTATCTCCTGTCGTCGGTCCTCTGTGCGTTCGCGGGAGTGAGAGACCTGGCGCTGGTCTCCAGGGAAGAGCGTCCGCGGCGCCTGATTTTCTGGCTGATTGTCGGCGGGGTCCTCGCCGCCCTGGCGGTCTTCGCCGCCACTGACGCCCAGAGGTCGATCGGCGACGCCTTTCGCGACGAAGCGCAGTCCGAGGGCTGGTACAGCATCAGACGACCGATTCAGGCGACAGTCGTCATCCTGATCGTCGTAGCTGCGGACGCGACAATACTGCTCGCGATGCGGTTGAAAGGCGCCAAGCGGCGTTACCTGCCTCCGTTCATCGCCCTGGTCTTCCTCTGCAGCTTCGTCGTTATCCGCAGCCTCTCGCTCCACCAAATCGACGCCGTCCTCTTTGAGGGCCACCTTCTGGGCGTCAGCTGGAGCGACCCGATCGAGATCAGCGCCACGCTCGCCGTTGGCCTGGCAGCGGTGTTTTCGGTTCTTGTCGCGGCAAGCCGGGGACCAGCTGCCGAAGGAGCAAGCGGCGATGGCGTGAGCGGCGCGGAGGTGAGGTAGAGTCCGACTCGTCTCCCACCAAAGATGCGAAGCAGAGCGCCGCTCTCGTCTGAATCGTGGCCAACAGCCGGCGCAAACGAAGTGGACGTTAGGCGGCGATCTCCCGGCCCCGCCCGTCCGGCGCCGGCACATCCTTCCTCGACAGGCGCCCAGCCGCCACGACGCCCGCGTGGATGACGGCAAACAGCGATACGAAGGCGACATCCGCGGCGACTGACACCGCCCTCGCCGCGCCCGCGACGACCAGCGCCGTCTCGGCGGGCATGGAGACGCCCAGGATGCCGACGATGACCGCCTCCCGCACGCCGAGGCCGCTGGGCACAAGGGGCACGGCGACGCCGGCGGCGCTCGAGAGGCCGTAGACGCCCACGGCTAAAGGCAGGCTCACGGAGGCGCTATCGGTCACCGCCTGGAGGACGAAGTAGAACGCCAGGCCGTTCAGGCAGTGAACGACCGCGTAGGCCACGAACACATAGGAAGTCTGCCTGTGGGTCAGCAGCGCCTCTTGCGTGAGTGCGGCACGGCGCGCGAGGGCGAGAAGCCTGTTCGCGGCGGGTACAAGAAGCCGCGGGTGCAGGAGGACGGGCAGCGCCGCTAGAGGCACGATCGCCAGCAGGTAAGTCCAGCTCGACTCGACATCTGTGCCCAGGGCGAGCAGGACGCCGATGGCGCCCACAGCCGCCGCCGAGCTCAGGGCCAGGACCGTCTCGTAGGCAATGCTCGCGACAACCCTTCCCCTGCTCGCTCCCATGGTCTCCGCCAGCATGAGACGCGAGGCGTGGTAGGGGATGGTCCCGGGTATATAGCGGGCAAGCCAGGTGTAGGCGAAGAGCCGGAAGGCGGCGGCGCCCAGTCCCGGCACCTTGAGGAAACGGAGCAAGGCGATCCAGGCCAACCCCAGGCCGGCCACGGCGCCAACGCCCAGGCCGAGAGCGAGTGCCATCAGGCCGAGCTCGGACGAGCTGAGGCTGTCGATCCGTGCCGCTCCGGCCGAGGCGCCCCGGGCCACGAACAAAGCGGCGATGAGGATGCCCGCGGCCAGGAGCAGGTAGCGCAGACGCATCATCGCGCCTCCTCTCAGACCGAGCTAACGACCCTCGCTGCCTTCTGATTCCATCACGCGCAGCGTTCCGACCAAGCGGGCTTCAGCAGCAAGAACTGAACATGCCAGGTCAGGAACTCTGAGAGCAGCGGGACGCGCGACACGTTCAACGGCAGGAATCGCGTGGACTGGTCGAGTATGGAGAACCCCAGAGCCTGCACGTCCCGCCGCACACCGCCGATGGTGCGGGGATAGAGCCCCCAGGCGCCGTACGCGTTCGCGAAAGCCGAGGCGCCATGGTCTCCCTTGTGGGTGAGTCTATGGAGTGAGATGGCCGCACCTTCACCCAGGAGGTGAAACGGCTTGAACTGATGACCGCCAACGGGTGAGTAGAAGGGTGGAAAGCTCAGGTAGCACTTGCCGCCGGCGCGGAGGACCCGCCTTATCTCAGATAACAGCTGCAGCGGCTTTTCCACATGCTCGATGAGGCTGGCGCAGAAGACGAAGTCCATGGACTCATCCCTCACCGGGAGGCTCGTAGCGTCGGCCTGCAGCGCTTGGCCGCTGGTGCTCAGCTCGCCCGCGACGCTCGGCTCGATGATGAGGTCGCTCGATATGACGCTTGCCCCTTCGGAGCGGAAGACATCTGAGTAGCCGCCGTAGCCGCAACCGAGATCGAGCACGTCGGCGGAGGCCAGCTCCACCTCCTGGTCTCGGAGGTACTGGAGGAGCAGCTCAGCCTGCGTTCGCTGGAAGTTACGGTAGGCCTCCGTCGACTCCATCCTCCTGGACGCCGTCAACATCAGTTGGAGCAGGCCCAGACGCCTTCCCGGTCTCGGTAGCGCCGCTCCCGCGCTAGACATCGTCTTGCGCTCCTCTCGGCGACGCGGAGGTAGGCTGCTTCGGCTCGATGCGGTAGAAGCCTGTCCTCGCCACCGGCCTGGCCTCCAGGCCGTAGCGGGCTAGCACGTCATTCAGCGCCGGAATGTCTACCTCCGGCTCCTTGTAGATGTACAGAGGCCGGCCGTTGGGGACGACGCGCACCATCGACGCCGCCACCTTCTCCACGTCGTAGAACTCAGCGCCATTCCACCACGTGGCCACGTCTCGGTAGGCCGCGATGCGTTTGTCAGTCCTGCCGACGAAGATGAGAGCGTTCTCTTCCGTGTTGGGCAGGAGCACGTTGCCAACCCAGGCTTCGTAGGCCTTGATCGTGTCCCGCCCGGTGAGAAGGGATCCATCGGCCAGCGAGTAGACAGAGACCGGCCCGGTCAGCAGCAGCGCGCCTACAAGCACCAGCTTCACGGCCTGGTCCCGCATCGCGCGGAGGGCGTAGACGGCGAGGAAGAAAAGGAGCGTGTAGACTGGCAGCCAGTACCTGACCACGGCTACTTCCAACCCAGGCTCCGTTCCGGACGCGTCCCAGGTGTTGCCGGAGCCGCGGTAGAAGAGCACGTAGACCACCAGCAGACTGAGCGGGGCCATCCGCCACAAGCTCACGCTCCTCGCCCTTATCAACATCGCAATCCCGAGGGCGGCCGTGAGTGTGAAGACCGGCATCGTCCAAGCTGTCAGGCGGGGGACGTTGGTCAGCACCTGCAGCGGGTCGAACGGGTAGGAGGGCAAAAGCACGCTGCGCAGAGAGCGCCCCAAGCTTTCCAGCCATGAAGCATCCGGCGTCGCGCCGCGTTCCGGGAAGTAGACCTCGTTGAACAGGCCGGGCCCGTAGGTGAACACGTCTCCGTAGATGTAGTGGTTCAGGGCTGCCACCGGCAGAGCCACGAGGAGGAGCAACGCAGCGAAGTATGCGGCGCAGTCCCACCGATAGCTCCGGCTGAGCAAGCTCCCATGCTTGACGTAGAGCGCCCAGAGAGCAAGGGGCGTAACGAACAGAACGTACTCGTAGCGAAATAGGACGACGAGGGCCATGGCGCAGGCAGCCAGCTTGAGGTCCCGCCGCTGGTCGCCGCGAAGGTAGCGCGCGAACAGCCATATGCCGACGAAGAACAGCGTGAGCGCCGGCGCAGCGTTCATGTACGGGCGGTTGAGATAGTAGATGAGCGGCGAAAAGCCTAGCGCCACCGTCCACGCCTCCCACGCCCTGGCGCCGAACAGAAGGCTCGTAGAACGGTAGAGCGCCCAGGCCGACACAGCGGCCAGGACGAAAGAGATGTACTGCAAGTGGTCGCCGACGACGCGATAGATGACGCCGTAAACCAGGGGCAGGCCCAAGAAGCTGTAGGGGACGATCCGCCCGTCGTGCGTCATGGCGCCCCTCGGGTGCAGAAGGTTCTCCTCATCCAGGGAGGTGTACTCCTCCGTGTACCAGAGACGCCCGTGTTCCGCGAAAGTCTTCGTGAAGAGGTAGTCAGAGGTTTCGTCTGGTGTATTGAAGATGTTGATGCCCAGGGACGGGATCACCATGGCCAGCGCCAAGAAGATGGGCAGCAGGACCGCCGCTAAGGCGGTCTCCAACGTGAGGCGCATCTGCAGAACCCGCCGCGAAGCGACCGCGCGCGGGAGCGTAATCGTGAGCCCCTCCGTCGTCATGCTCATGCCGTCGCATCCGGTCGCCTGAGCATGACGACGAAGCTGGGGTAAAGGCCGTGCAGCAGGCCCACTCCCCGCACCCAGGAAAGCGCGAGGCGTCTGGACAACGCCGCCGCCGCGACTTCGGTCGACAGATCCTCCACTCGGAGGCCGGCCGTGGAGGCCAGAGCGCGGAGGCGCCCCATGGTGAGCGGGCGCACGTCGTAGCGGGAACCTCTTCCGGCCACGCGGACGTAACCGTCCCGCATTCCCGGCGGCAGCCAGGAGAGGAACGGCAGCTTGAAGTGAGGTTCGATGAGCGAGAAGCGGTTCGGTGTAGCCAGGTAGCAGACGCCGTCCCGCCGGAGGACGCGCTTTATCTCTCGCAGGTGCTTCGCCTGATCGTCCACGTGCTCCACGACATGGTTGCTGATGACGACGTCGAAGCTCTCGTCTTCGCAGGGTAGCGCCTCCGACTCGACCAGCTCGAACCGGAAATCGTGGCGTACCCGCTCGTCGACGACGTCCACGCTCAGGAGGGACCGGGCTCTCTCGGCCAGGAACGAAGCGATGAATCCCGACCCGGTGCCAATGTCGAGGACGTCTTTGTCCCCAACGTCGCCGACCTGAGACTGCAGAAGGTCATGGATGCGACTCGCCTTGCCCTCGCGCGAGCGCTGCTTTGCGTTTGCGTGCGAAAGCTTGGGCAGCCTAGCAGAAGCCGTGCTCACGCCGCCGCCTCCCGCAGGACGCGCGCGTAACGGTTGGCAATGGAGCGCTGCTCGAAGCGGCGCTTCACCCGGGAGCGGCCCCCGGCCGCCAGTCGCCGCCTCAGCTCATCATCGGCCAGCAGCGCGCAGACCGCCCGCGCTATCGCGGCCGGGTCGCGCTCCGGCACCAGCAGGCCCGTCTCGCCTTCCCGTACCAGCTCGCGTATCCCGCCGACATCGGAGGCTACCACCGCGCAGCCAGAGGCCATCGCCTCGGCGAAGACGAGGCCAAAGGACTCCGTGTCGCCCCCGCTCACGACGATCGACGGGCCGATGAAAACGTCGGCGGTCGCGTAGTAAGGCGGCAGCTCCTCCTGGCGCTTACCGCCGACGAAAACCACGCTCTCCTCTATGCCCAAAAGCCTGCTCAGCGACTCCAGCTCGCCTCGCAGCGGCCCGTCGCCCACAACGACCAGCTTCGCCGCAGGCAAGTTCCCGAGGATCGCCGGCATCGCCTCGAGCAGGTAGCGCACGCCCTTCTTCTCCGCCAGCCGGCCGACGAAGAGGAGGAACGGGCCGCTAACGCCCAGCGTGCGCCGCAGCCGCTCGTCACGCGCATCCGGCCGGAACCGTTGTGTATCGACTCCCATCGAAATGACCTCGACGCGTGGGCGGCCGCTGCGTGGTGAGCCTCTCGAACCGCCCACGAGGTCAGCCATGACCCTCGCCAGGTCGGAGCTGACCGCCGTGAGGGCGATAGCGCGACGCAGCGCCCAGCGTTTCAGCGCGTCCTGTACCCGGCCGCGGACGCCGTAGACGTCACCGCCGTGCGCCGTGATGACGACAGGCGTCTTCGTGATGAGTCCGGCCGCGGCGGCGACGAGGCCCTGGGGCAGGAGCCAGTGGGCATGGATGACATCCGGCCTGTGAGAACGGACCAGCCGCAGCGCGGCGATTAGCTCAGCGGCGAGGAAGAGGGGCACCAGCAGCCAGAGCCATCTGTTCCGCCTCAGGTTGGGGAGGATGCCGCCGTACGCGAGGCGCTCCAGCCTCTCCGGCCAGAAGTACCGGAACCGAACGACCTCCATGCCCTGCCACTCCTCTCTCAGAGAAGCGCCAGGGGCATGCGGCGCCAAAACAGTGACGTCAAAGTCGGCCTGAAGGCCGCGGCACAGGTTGTAAACGAAGGCTGGCTCGGTGTCCCCCTGCCAGCGCGGGAACGTGCTGGCAAGCACCAGGGCGCGGAGCCGCTCCGCCTTCGTGTTCCCCTCAGGCAACCTTCGACTCCGCCTCTGCGCGTGCCGGCGAGCGCAGCTCGGGCCGCCGCCGGAGGGGGACCGGCGGGTTCAAGCGCAGGTTGACGCCGTGCGCCGCCTTCAGGAGGTCCAGGATCACGCCCAGGTCGTCTGCCAGGTCGAGCAGGGCCATCGTGTCCTTGGGCAGGCACTTGCCGCCGTAGCCGCGGTAGCCGCCGTCCAGCACGTCGAGATGGGAGGCGCCGATGCGCTCGTCGACGGCGATGCCCTCCTTGACCAGCCCGTAGTCCGCGCCGAGGGCGGCGCAGAGGTCGTAGAGCTCGTTGGCGAAGGTCACCTTCAAGGCCAGGAAGGCGTTGGTGGCGTACTTCGTCAGCTCCGCAGCCTCCGCCGGCACGACGGCTGTATGCGGCGCCGGCGGCAGCAGCTTCAGCAGTCGCTCCCCTTCCTCCCGGTCGTCGCCGCAGACGCCGACGATCTGGCGGTCCGGCTTGAGGAAGTCCTCCACCGCGCTCCGTTCGCGCAAGAACTCCGGGTTGAAGAGGACGCGGTGCTCGGGGAACCGCTCTTGGAACTTGCGCGTCGTGCCGGGGAGGACGGTCGACTTGATGACGATGGTCTTGCTACCACGGAGCGGGGCGATAGCCTGCTCGACGGCGCTGTCGTCGAAGCCGTGGCCGGGAGCGTAAGGCGTCGGGACGCAGACAAAGACGAGCCCGGCCGCGTTGATCTCCGCCAGCGAGCCCAGCCTCTTGGCCGGGTCGTACAGAAGCGGCGGCACGCCCTGCGACTCGAAGTAGTGGCGGACGGCGCCGCCGACGACGCCCACACCGATGACGCCAACGCTCTGAAACCCGTTCAGCAAGCTACGCAACCTTTACCCTCCCGTTGGTTTCCTCGATCTGAGCGTCCGCCCTGGCCCGGCGCGGCTCCTGGACGTCCTTCGCGGATACGTCCTTTAGCCGGTAGAGCACCTCTTCCAGAAGCTCCCGGTTCCAGCTGATCGCCTTCGCCAGGAGGCCAACGACAATGAGCTGCACGCCGACGAAGACGAGCACCAGGCCGGCGATCAAGGACTGGACGTGGCCTTGACCGTCGCCCTGGAGGACGAAGTAGAGAAAGCGCAGGAACGGCGCTACTCCGGCGATCATCAGCGCCACGCCCACCGTCCCGTAGGCTCGCAGGGGGCGGTAGCGCAGGATCGACTGGAGGATCCCCACGCCCGCGGCCCAGACGTGCTTCGGCAGGCTCGCGATGAGGCGCGAAGGCCGTTCCACGTGCCGCGCCTTCAGAGGGATGCTCACGACGCGCAGGCGCCGGTCGACGGCGTTGAACAGCGTCTCGTGCGTGTAGGTGTGGCTGGAGAGCACGTTCAGCGAGAGCGCCGCCTCGCGGCTGTAGGCGCGGAAGCCCGAGGAGACGTCCACGCCCGGGATGCGTAGCAGCCGCTGGAGGATGAAGTTCGCCAGGCGGTTGCCCTGCTTGTTCGCCCAGCGCATCGCCAGCCCGTCGAAGACGCGGCTGCCGACCACGATGTCCGCCTCGTTCCGGAGGACGGGCTGGATGAGGTCCGGGATGCGCGTCTGGTCGTAGTGGTTGTCCGCGTCCGTGTTGACGATCACGTCGGCGCCGCGCACCAGCGCCTCGTTCAGCGCCCGCCGGAACGTGTAGGCAAGGCCGCGGTTCGTGCCGTTGCGGACCACATGGTCGGCCCCGGCGGCGAGCGCCGCCTCGACGGTGCCGTCCCGCGAGCCGTCATCGACGACCAGCACCTCGACGCGGCGGACGCCGGCGATGGCGCGCGGTATCTCGCGTACAACCTCGCCGATGGTCGCCTCTTCGTTGTACGCCGGGATCGTGACGATGAGCTTCAAGTCGCTGGGCCTCCTTCCCATGCTCCTATGCTCAGTTTCGGTCGGACGGCGGCTCACTTTATTCGACTCTCCCCTTAGTAAGGCGCGACGACGAAGCCGGCCGGGCTGAGACGGCGGAAGAACGCCTCCGCCTGCGCACCGCCGCCGAGCTTCTTCGAGACGTAGTCGTAGGCGGACGCCGTCACCTGCGCCGGCTTCCCCGACGGAGTCGGGGCCAGCAGGGCCCGGTCGACGCGGTAGACGCGGACCTCGTCGGCCGGGCCGGCGCTGAGGCTGTAGACGCGCTCGAACGCCGGGTTGTCCTCGAAGTAGGCCGCAAGCGATCTCGAGCTGAAGCCGGCGTCCTGGCTGCTGAGGACGACGTAGTCGACGTCCCGCCGGCGCAGCTCGTCGACGAGGTCGTTCTCCGCCAGGCCGATGAAATAGCCCTTCACCGGGTAGCGCGTCAGGTAGAGCCAGCGGTCGGCGGGAGAGTCAGCGGGCATCAGGTGGTTCTCCCAGCGGAACAGCGTGCTGCGCCGCGCCAGCGGCGGGGCGCCGTCGTCTCGCAGCGAGAGGTCCACCTCGACGGTCGGCAGCTGGTGAAAGGCGAACTCGCCGCCCGTCAGGAAGTAGAGGTGGGAGTAGTAGAGGCGGGAGGACATCACCGTGCTGCCCGGCTCCAGGTTCCCGCTCAGCCAGGCGGCCGCCACCAGCGAGAGGGAGTTGTGCCAGTCGTCCTGGTAGTCGACCGGCGCCCGCCGCGTGACGGCGCCGGCGCTGGCGAGGACGACCACGGCGACCGTGACTCCTCCCACGACGAGCCCCGCCTGGCGGAGGAAAGGCTGGCGGAAGTCGAGGCCGGCGCTCCAGCCCACCAGCCAGGCCGCGGCGCCGCCGAGGGCCACGTACGAGAGGTAGACCACGGGCAGGAGGTCGCGCAGGGAGAGGTGCCTGTCCGCCACGAGGACGAAGTAGGAGGCGAACAGGAGCAGCGAGAACGCCAGGACGCCCCAGCTCCTGCTTCCCCGACCCAGGCCGAGGACGAGGGCCATGACCCAGGCGGCGCCGACCAGCGCCGCCGGCTGCACGTTCGTCGCGAAGACCTGTACGACGTACGCCGGCACGTGCGCCAGATAGTCGCGCTCGTAGCGCCAGGCAGCTGCCTCGAGACCGAGGAGGAAGACGCCGACCCAGAGGGCGACGCCCACGAGCGCCGCAGTCCGGCTCAGGCCTCCAGCAGCGCCTTCGGCAGGGGCGCGTCGCAAGAAGGCGAGACAGGCCAGCGCCAGAACCGCGCCCAGCACCAGGACGGCGGCTGTCAGGCGGCCGCCCGACAACCCTACGAGGAACAGCGAGCCGGTCTGCGCGTAGACCCAGACCCACCACCAGGCCGTCAGGGCTGCGAAGCCGCCGTACCAGGCGAGGAGCGAGCGCTTCCAGCCCGTCCGGTACCCGAAGAACAGCGCCAGCACAGCCGGCAGGGGCAGGAGGAGGACGGCCGACTCCTTGACGAGGAAGGCGAGGCCGAGCAGCGCGCCGCTGGCGGCCGACACGGGGACACTGCGCCGCTCCTCCGCCTGCCAGAGAAGGAGCAGCGAGCCGAGGATGAAGGCCGTCTCGGTGCCGTCGAGGAAGAGCGTCGTGCCCATGCCTCTGAGATAGGGCGAGGCGGCGGCAAGCACGCCGGCGCAGAGGCCCGCCCAGGCGCCGAACAGGGCGCGGGCGAGGAGGAAGACGAGCAGCACGTTGGCGATGAGGACGAGGCGGGGCAGCCAGTAGGCGGCCTCGAGGGACGCGCCGGCCGCCTTGAACGTCGCCGCGAGCATCGCCGGATAGAGGGGCGCGCGGTGGACGATGGGCTCGCCGGTCGGGTAGGTCAGGCCCTTGCCACTGGCGATGTTGAGCGCCTCCGCGACGTAGAGGGATTCATCGGAGGTCAGCGGCGAGCGTCCCGCCTGAAGGGCAGGCAGGCAGAGGAAGAGAAGCAGTCCTACGGTGAGGAGGGAAGACGCCTCCCGCGCCAGCCAGCTCCGATCGCTGGACCGGTGGCGGGAAGAGACTGTGATCTCCATGGGCTCCCTCCCACGTGCCTGGCGCCACAGCGGGGCAGACCGTCGGCTGGACGATCCGCCCCGCGTGACCTGACTGACTGAGGCTCTTACCTTCGCGGCTTGTAGGCGAGGGCGAGCGAGCCGGCGGTCAGGACGACGATGCCAAACCCGATGAGGGCGTAGGTGGCGCCGTTCGTCGCCGCGCTGCTCAAGTAGCCGCCGCTACCGGCCGAAGGCAGGCTCGACGCCGACGGGTCGACGCCGCCCACGGGCGCTGCCGGCGGGAGCGCCGCCGAACCGCCCGAAGGCCCGGCACCGCCGGCGCCGCTAGCGCCGGTGCCGCCGGTGACGTCGGTCTCCGCGCCGACGTCCGTCTCGAGGCCCTGGGTCACGCTGCTGGAGACCAGAAGGCTCCCGACCACCAACGCCCCCAGGACGGTGGCGACAGCTACAAACTCGCCGATTCTCAGCAATCTACTCATACCAACTCCTCCTCTTTCGGCTTGGGGTATCCTTCTGCATGATCGGCAGCCGGCCTTCAACCTTTACCCCTTACACGAATCTGCAAGACTATTGCCGCAACCCCTGACGCCGGGCCAGCCGATGCCGCCCGCCCACATGAGGGAAACCCCCATTCGCGGGCCCTCCTTCCGGACGATAACCAAGTCGAAGGAGTCCGAACCCGCGGCTCGGCCCCGGTCTCCTAGCCGGGCTCCGCGCTGCGCAGCAGGGAAGGGCAGACCGTTTATGACGCGAAGCTCGCTCGCTACAGCGTTCCTGGTCATCGGCCTCGCCTTCGCGACCTTCGGCCTGCTGATCGTCGACGGCGACCGAGCGCCGCAGGCCCGTGTCCTCTCATCGAGCCCCGATGCGCCGACATCGCTGCCGCCCGCCGGGGCCGCGCCAGCCGACTCTTCGCGAAACGACGTCCAGCGCTGGATCGTGCGGCTCGAAGTGCCACGGATCGGCGTGGACGCGCCCGTCACGGCTCTCGGGCTCGACTCCACGGGCGCGATGCCGTCGCCGGCAGGGCCGGCAGAGGTCGCCTGGTACGACTTCTCGGGCAAGCCGGGCCGCGCAGGCAACATCGTGATGGCCGGCCACGTCGACTACGTGAACTATGGGCCGGCCGTCTTCTGGCGCCTGAGTGAGCTCGAGGCGGGGGACGAGATCCGGCTGTCGCTAGACGACGGCGAAACGCTGGTGTACCGGGTCCAGGAGATCGGCTACTACGAGGCGGCGGCGGCGCCGGTCGCCGAGATCGTTGGGCCGACAGCGACCGAGTCCGTCACGCTCATCACATGCGGCGGTAACTTCGACAGAGGCACGAGCGAATACGACCAGCGCCTGGTAGTGAGAGCCGTGCGGACGCACGACTCCGTGGCGTTCTCCGAGTCTCCGTAGGCGGCCTGGCTTCGGGCGCTCCGCCTAGGTACGCCCGCCGATGACCGCGATCACCTCGATGGAGACGGCCGGCCCGCCGCCGCCCTGGACGATGGTGTGGCGCGCCGGGCGGCTCGCCTCGTCCGGGAACATCTCCAGCCAGGGCTTGTTGACGTGCGGCCGCACGCCCGGGTCGCTGACGAATACCGTGACCCGCGCTACGTCCGAAGGCGTCCCGCCCGCCTTGGCGAGGATGTTGCGCAGGTTCTCGAAGACGTTCGCCGCCTGCTCCTCGACCGATTCCGGCGTGGCGCCCGTCTCCGGGTCCCGCCCGCCGATGACGGAGGTGAACAGCACGTTCCCCACCCGGCACGCCGTCGGTATCGGGTTCTGGTGGATGGAAGGTGGGACGTCGAAGCTCTCGCGCCAGGCCATGCTCTCCTCCCCTCGCGCCGCATTATAGCCGCGCGGCAGGCAGTCCTGCTCCTGGGTCATTGCGAGTCCTTCGCAGAAGGACGAAGCAATCTTTGGCGGCTCGTCGTCAGCGAGAGGGCTGCCCAGGATTGCTTCGGGCCGCCTGCGGCGACCCTCGCAAAGACGAGCCGTGTGCGCGTGCTAGAATCGGATCAAAGCCCGCGAGGTCGATTTGCTCCTAACCTACTCCGAGCTTCTCCAGGAGAGCCTTCTCCTCTTCCTCACCTTCTTCGGCGCCGTCGTCAGCGCCCTCCTGGCCGGCATCGCCTTCCACGAGTTCAGCCACGCCTTCGTCGCCGACCGCCTGGGCGACCGCACGGCGCGCGCCGCCGGCCGCGTCAGCCTCAACCCGGCGCGCCACCTCGACCCGACGGGCACCGTCTTCCTCATGCTCGGCGGCTTTGGCTGGGGCAAGCCGGTGCCGGTGAACCCCTCTCGCCTGCGCAACGGCCCGAAGAGCGGGCGGGCGATGGTCGCCGCCGCGGGTCCGCTGGCCAACCTCCTCCTCGCCGTTCTCGCCTCGCTGCCGATGCGCCTGGGCCTCGTCGACTGGCGCAGCCCCTTCCTCGTGCCGCGGAGCATCAGCAGCTGGGAGGCCGGCGACTACCTCGGCCTCTACCTGGCGGCGCTGATCATCTTCAACGTCGTCCTGGCCGTCTTCAACCTCCTGCCCGTGGCGCCGCTCGACGGCTTCGCCGTCGCCGTCGGCCTCCTGCCGCGCGACCTCTCGAGCAGCGTCGCACGGCTGGAGCCCTACGGGCCCGGCATCCTCCTGCTGCTCATCGTCATGCCCTTCGTCACCCAGGGCTCCGTCAGCATCCTGCACGAGGTGATGTCGCCCCTGATCAACGGCCTCACGGAGCTAATCGCCGGCGGTGGCCACGCCTTTGGCTAGGGCCCTCTACCGCTCGCGGCAGGTGCTGCACGCCCTGCGGCCGCGCATCGACGCGGAGGAGTTGCGCTTCGCCCGCGCCCTCCTGACCGAGGCGCAGTCGCAACTCTTCTTCGCCATGGAGCAGCGCGACCAACGCCACGCCCTCGCCGTGGCGCGGCGGCTGCGCGAGAGCGGCGCGGACGACCGCGACCTACTGACGGCCGCCCTCCTGCACGACTGCGGCAAGGGCGCCGTCCCGGTCTGGCTGCGCGTCCTCTACGTTCTCGCCCCGCGTGCGGTCAGCCGGCTCGCCGCTCCCGGAGCCTCCGGCGTGCCAGCAGCGGCCGACCGCCTCGTCAACCACGCCGAGTTCGGTGCCCGCGTCGCCGAGGCGGCCGGCGCCGGCGCCCTCGCGGTGCGTCTCATCGCCGGCCGCGTCCTGCCCGGCGAGGAGAGCTTCGCCGAGCGCCTCCGCGCCGCCGACGACGCAAGCTGAGCGCGCCTCGGTTAAGATGTAAGTAAGCTGCGGTACCAGGCCGCTCGCGGGCGCAATCGGGGAGCGCCGGGAGGAGAACTCGATGGGTAAGGTAGCGATCATCGGCCTCGGCCTCATCGGCGGCTCGCTGGGCCTCGCCATCCGGCGGGCCGAGCCGGTCGACACCGAGGTCGTAGGTTACGACCGCGACGGGCGCGTCGCCGCCAGCGCCGTGCAGGCCGGCGCCGTGCCGAAGGCGGCGCGGACCGTCGAGGAGGCGGTCGCAGGCGCTACTCTCGTGATCATCGCGACGCCCGTCATCTCCATCCAGAAGGTGCTGGCGGAGATCGCGCCGCGACTGCAGCGCGGCGCCGTCGTCACCGACACGGCGAGCACGAAGCTGAGCGTCATGGGCTGGGCGCGGGAGATTCTGCCGCCCACCGTCCACTTCATCGGCGGCCACCCCATGGCCGGCAAGGAGAAGTCCGGCCCGCAGGCGGCGGAGGCCTCCCTCTTCGACGACCGGCCCTACGCCATCGTCCCGCCCAAGGACGCCATGCCCGGCGCCGTCAGCACCGTCGTCGACCTCGTCAGCGCCATCGGCGCTCGCCCCCTCTTCGTCGACGCGGAGGAGCACGACGCCTACGCGGCGGCCGTGAGCCACGTACCCCTCGTGTCATCCATCGCCCTGTTCAACCTGGCGCGCGGCAGCGCCGCCTGGCCGGAGCTGGCCAACATGGCCGGCCCCGCCTTCCACGACCTCACGCGCCTCGCCGCCGGCGCGCCGGAGATGTCGCACGACATCTGCCTGACCAACCGCGACAACATCCTCCACTGGCTCGACCGCTACGTCGACGAGCTCTACCGCCTGCGCAGCCTCATCGAGCAGAGCGACGCCGAGACGCTGTTCCGGACGCTGGCCGAGACTCAGCTGGAGCGCGAGTCCCTCCTCGCCGGGCCGCCCAGGCGCAAGGAGGCCGACGTCGACGTCGATCTGCCCTCCCCCGGCGAGGCGTTCACGACGATGATCGCCGGCGGCTGGATCAGGCGCTCGAAAGAGGTCGCGGACTCCCTCGAAGAGCAGGCAAAGGAGCGCGAGCGCAAGGAGCGCCTGCGCCGCCGCGAGTAAACAGGCATCGCCGCGCGTGGCGCTACCCGAAGTTGTAGAGGTCGTGCCGCCCGCGAGGCCGTCGCCGGTCCTCGTCACCATCCCCGGGTCGAAGAGCATCACGAACAGAGCGCTCATCCTCGCCGCCCTCGCCGACGGCAAGACGACGCTGCACGGCGCCCTCTGGTGCGAGGACACGGAGGTCATGGTCGAGGCGCTGCGCAAGCTCGGCTTCGAGGTCGGCGTCGAGCCTGACCCGGCCGAGGAGGCCAACCGCACGATCAGCGTGACGGGGCTCGGCGGGCGGATCCCCAACGCGGGCAGCCGCGACCGGCCGCTGGAGGTCTTCGTCGCCAACGCCGGCACGGCGGCGCGCTTCCTTACGGCCATGCTCTGCCTGGGCAACGGCGTCTACCGCGTCGCCGGCGCGCCCCGCATGAACGAGCGCCCTCAGGGCGCCCTCTTCGACGCCCTGCGCCAGTTCGGCTACCGCCTCGAAGCCGAGGGTGGCCACCTGCCCGCCCTTCTCCACGGCGAAGGCGGCTCGACGCACGGCTCCTGCGTCGTCGACATCGCCGAAAGCTCCCAGTTCGCCTCCGCCCTCCTCCTCTCCTCCCGCGCCGGCGGCTGGCGGGTGAAGGTCACCGGCGAGGACGCGGAGGAATCGGCCTACGTGGCGATGACGTCGAAGCTGATGGAGGTATTCCCCCGGAACGGCGGCGAGTTTCAGATCGAGCCCGACTGCTCCAGCGCCAGCTACTTCCTCGCCGCCGGCGCCCTCCTGCCCGAGACGAAGCTCGCCGTCGCCGCCTGGCCGGAGAGCGGCTGGCAGATCGACGCCCGCTTCCTGGAGTTCGCGCGCCGGTTCGGCGACGACGCCGGCGCCGCTTATGCCGACGTCTCCCGCCTGCGTGACCTGGGCGACGCGATCATCACCGCCATCGTCGTCGCGCCGCTGCTGCCGCGGCCGTCCCGCTTCGTCGACCTCGGCCGGCTGCGACTTCAGGAATCGGAGCGCGTGCAGGCGCTGCGCACCGAGCTGACGAAGTGCGGCGCCCGCGTCATCGAGAGGGGCGACACGCTGGAGGTCTTCCCCTCCGATCTGCACGGCGCC
>DATBWN010000160.1:0-2573 GCA_036514755.1 Dehalococcoidia bacterium
CTGAAGGGCGCGGCGCCCCTCTGCCCGGGAGCCGTGGTCAACCCCGGCGCCGACGACGTCGACAGGGAGCTGCGGCGCATGGAGGAGAAGGTGGCAGCCGGCGCGCGCTTCTTCCAGACGCAGGCGGTCTACGAGCCGGCGCCCTTCCGCGCCTTCATGGCGCGGGCGAAGGCCTTCGGCGTGCCCGTCCTCGCCGGGTTCATCGTCCTCAAGTCGGGCGACATGGCGCGACGCCTGAACGCGACGCTGCCCGGCGTCTCGGTGCCCGAGGGTCTCGTCGCGGAGCTGGACGGCGCCGAGGACCGCGCCGCGAAGTCGGTGGAGATCGCCGGCCGGATCATCGGCGAGCTGCGGGACGTCTGCCAGGGCGTCCACATCATGGCCATCGGCTGGGAAGCGAGCATCCCGGCGATCCTGCAGGCCGCCGCCATCCGATGAAGAAGCCAAGCGACGCTAATGTCTCTGACCGGGATGCAGCGGGGTGCGCCGCCTTTCGAGTTCAGCGCGTCGGCGGCCGTCGATCGCCAGCGGGGTCCAGGGGTGCAACCCCTGGCGGGGGGCGTGGGGGTGTCCCCCACCGCTCCCTTATCTGAGCGGAGCAGACAAGTCCCCCGACAAGTCGGGGGACGCAGGATGTGCAGCGAGAGGATGAGGCTGGAATGGCGCCAAGCCGCAAGCTGCCGCGGCCGTTCGAGATGGGCACTAGCGTGCCGGCATTAGGCTGCCGCCGAACGGAAGGGGCGCTCTCGGACGCCGAAACGCAAGGCTCCCAACGGAGGGCGTGATGACGACACCGCGCAAGCTGCCGCGGCCGTTCGAGATGCACTGGGGCCGCGGCGAGATCGTCGAGGAGGCGAGCTACGTGGGCGAGTGGCATGAGCCCGCGATCCAGCTCCTCGCCTACACGGAGGGCGAGGCGGCCGGCAGCGTCAGCGTCCGCTTCTGCACCTACAACCACCGCGGCGGCTTCCAGCGCTCGCCCCTCATGGTTAGCGAGGCCGATCTGGATGGCTTGCGCAAGGCGCTGCGCTCGACGCCGCGCCTGCATGAGCTGCTCCGGCGCCTGGTGGAGTGAAGGGTGCAGTGGCTGAACCCGGCGGTCCGAATCACTTTGTCGCTCTACGCTTTAATCTTCTTGAGACCGATCTGTAAACTAGGGGGCTGCGCTTCCACCGTCGCTCCGTCTTTCACTGCCTGACCTGGGAGGGAGATGCCATGGACTACGTTGAGGGCGGCCTGAGCTGTCGTGGCTACCAGGAGCGGCTCGGCCTAGCCAACGGCGGCGGCTTCACGCTCCCCGGCGACAAGCCCCACTACCCGCGCGACCGCGTCGTCGACATCGAGCACGTCCGCCTCGACATCAGCCTCGACCTCGACGCCAGGCGGGTCAGCGGCAGCGTCGCCCACACCTTCAGCCCCCTCAACGACGGCCTCGCCGGCCTCGACTTGGACGCGGTGGAGCTGGAGATCAGCGCCGTGCGGCTGGCCGGCCCTTCGACAGGCTCAGGGCAGGCCGGCGGGGCACTGGGCCATAGCCTGGCGGACGGCCGCCTGCGCATCGAGCTTGACCGGCCGCGCAACGCCGGTGAGAAGGAGACCGTCGTCGTCGAGTTCAGCGGCAGCCCGCGCCGCGGCCTCTACTTCATCGGCCCGGACGAGGCCTACCCGGACAAGCGCCGCGAGGTCTGGAGCCAGGGCGAGGACGAGGACTCCCGTCACTGGTTCCCCTGCTACGACTACCCGAACGAGATGGCGACGAGCGAGATGCACGTGACGGTGAGGGAGCCCTTCACCGTCATCGCCATCGGCGAGCTGCGCGGCGTGGAGCCGGGGCCGCAGCCGGGCACGCGCACCTTTCATTGGCACCAGGACGTACCGCACGTCACCTACCTGACCAGCGTCTGCGCCGGCGAGTTCGCCGAGGTGCGCGATGGCTGGGACGGCGTCCCCATCCTCTACTACGTGCCGCCCGGCAAAGAGGCCGACGCCCGCGAGGTCTTCAAGAACACGCCGGACATGATGCGCCTGTTCTCAGAGAAGACGGGCATACGCTATCCCTACGCCAAGTACTCGCAGGTCGTCGTCCAGGACTTCATCTTCGGCGGCATGGAGAACGTCAGCGCCACGACGCTGACCGACTCGGCGCTGCTGGACGCGCGCGCCCGCCTGGACAACGACGCCGACGGCCTCCTCGCCCACGAGATCGCCCACCAGTGGTTCGGCGACCTGCTCACCTGCCGCGACTGGTCGCACGGCTGGCTGAACGAGGGCTTCGCGACCTTCATGGAGCTGCTCTACACGGAGCACAACAAGGGTCGGGACGAGTTCCTCTACTCGTTGCGCAACGAGATGGACAACTACCTGCGCGAGGCCGGCCAGTACAAGCGCCCCATCGTCACCAACGTCTACAACGAGCCCATCGACCTCTTCGACCGCCACTTCTACGAGAAGGGCGGCATCGTCCTCAACATGCTGCGCGCCTGCCTGGGCGAGACGCTGTTCTGGAAGGCGATCCAGCGCTACGCGGCCAGCCGCCGCGGCACCAACGTCGTCACGCAGGACCTGCAGCGCGC
>DATBWN010000161.1:0-10891 GCA_036514755.1 Dehalococcoidia bacterium
TGCGGCAGCGAGCCGCGCAGCACCTGGACGACGCCCGGCGCCGCAGGTTCGACGCGGTCTGTCACGGCGCGCGCCGCCACGCCCTCGTCGCCCAGCAGCGTCACGAGGCGCGACGCCTGCTGCGAGACGATGACCGCCGCCTCGCCGCGGCGCAGCGATTGGCTCAGATCGCGCGCCAGCACGCGGATGCGCCCGCCGAAGGCCGGCGCCGGCGCGAAGGGCGGTCGCAGGGCGCCTGCCTCCTCGGTCGCGAACCGCGACAGCTCGACGACGCGCAGCGGTTCCAGCTTCGGCTGCAGGTCATGCCAGTTGGCCTGCGCCGGCGGCAGGCCCGCCGGCAGGAGGCCGCGCGCCTCCCGCTCGATGCGCATCGTCGCCGTCTCCGCCACGAACTCGTCCAGGGCGCGCGCCAGGTCAGTCGGGTCGTCCAGGAGCACCGTCGCCTCGCCCGGCAGATGGTCGAGCAGCGAGTAGGGCGAGAGCAGCGCCGGCAGGAAAGACGGCCCGGCGAGCGTGCCGCCGGCGGCCAGCGTCGCCAGCTCCTCGCGCACGGCTGCCGCCACCGCCTCGTCGCAGGCGCTGAAGTCGAGCGTTTGCAGCAGCGCCGCCGCCTGCTCGCGGTCCGGGCTCAGCTCCGTCGCGACGCCCAGCGCCAGCGACTGGACGCGCTCGCGCGAGCGCTGCGTGGCTGCGTCGAAGAGGCGGATGCTCTCCACCGCCCGGCCGAAGAACTCGATGCGCGCCGGCGCCTCGGCCTGGGGCGGGAAGACGTCGACGATGCCGCCGCGCCGCGCCGCCTGGCCCGGCGCCTCGACCAGCGGGACGACCTCGTAGCCTGCGGCCTGCAGGCGCCGCAGCAGGTCGTCCGGGCCGCTCCCTTCGCCCACGGCGATGGACCAGACGGCCGCCCGCGCCGCCGGGGGCGATAGGGTGCGCTGCGCCACCGCCTCCACGCTCGCGACGACGATTGGCCGTCCGGCGCCATGGAGCGCCGCGATCGTCTCCAGGCGGGTGCGCACGTCCCAGGGGTCGTCAGGGCTGCGCTCGTAGGGCAGGACGTCGCGCTGCGGGTAACGGCGCAGCCGGCCCGACGCGACCTCGCCGAGCCAGGCTGACAGCTCCTCGAAGAGGTCGCGGGCGTGCGCCTCGCGGGCGACGACGACGAGGACGGCGCCCGGCGCCTCGCGCGCCAGCGCCGCCGCGACGGCCGGCTTCGCCGCGTCGCCGACGCCGATGCGCAGGGCACCACGGGGCGTCGGGGCTCCCGCGCCGGCGAGGGCGGCCGCTACGGGTTCGAGAAGCGCCGACAGATACATGGTGCCTCTGCTCTATGCCCGAATGCCCTATGCCCGTATCCCGGACACGCTAAAACGGCCCCGAACCCATGTAGGGGGCCTCGCGGTCATTGTAAAGCTTCGATTCGCCCTTGCGAGCTACTCCGACCGGTTGTAGCGGTCCATTGCCCGCTCCCAGCCCTCGGCGATGACCGCCTCGATAGCGTCGCAGGCGCGCTCGCAGGCCGCCGCCAGCGCCTCGCGGCCGGCCTTCGGCGGCGGTGCCAGCACGTAGCGCATCACCACGCGCGGGTCCCAGGACGGCTCGCCGTTCTGCAGCGGCCGGCCGATGCCGATGCGCACGCGGCCGAAGTCGCCCGAGCCCGTCGCGGCGATGATCGACCGGAGGCCGTTGTGGCCGGCGGCGCCGCCCTTCGGTCTCAGCCGGATGCGCCCCTCGTGCAAGTCCAGCTCGTCATGGACGACGATGAGGTTGGCCAGCGGCACGCGCTCGCGCTTGAGCAGGGGCGCCACCGCCTGGCCGCTGTCGTTCATCCACGTCCGCGGCCGCGCCAGCACGACCTCCGCGCCGGCGATCTGGCCTCTGCCGGCCGACGCCACCCGCCCGGCGCGCAGCTGGATGCCGTGGCGCTTTGCCAGGCGGTTGACGCACCAGGCGCCGACGTTGTGGCGGTGGCCGGCGTGCTCGGCGCCCGGGTTGCCGAGGCCGACGACCAGGTAGTCGGTCACGCCTCGTCTCTACCTGTCCTGAGCTCCGTCGAAGGGCCTGTCCCGAGCTCCGTCGAAGGGCCGCTCAGCCGGGCACGGCCGGCGCGCGTCAGCTCCGCCTCCAGCAGGCGGCGGAACTCGCCGACGGCTGCCTCCAGGTTGGCCGCCGTCACCTCCGGGAACGCGCGCGCCACGCGATCCAGCAGGTCGTGCTCGTCCGGCTCCTCCAGCAGGCGGCGCAGGAACTCGACGAGCTCGTCGTCGAGCACGAGGGCGAGGCCGGAGAGGTCGCTCGCCTGGACGACCTCGATGAAGCGCGCCAGGCGCTCCTCGCCCGTCTGCGTCGGCCGGCTGAGGAGGCGCGACACGACGCGTCGCGCCAGTCTCGCCTGCTGCCCCGCCAGGCCGCGGTCGATGGCCTGGCGCGCGCGCCGCGCTTCCGCAGCGGGCGGCCGGTCGCCCAGGCGGAAGCCGCAGTCGCAGACAGGCGAGGCCGCCAGCGCCGCCGACAGGGCTGGGCCCTCTCGCGGGCAAGCGAAGAGCCGCTCCAGCTCGTGGAACTGGGCCAACGCCGCCGCGGCCAGCGGCGGGCCCAGACGCCGCAGCCCGTTCAGCCGCTCCAGTGCTCCTACCTGGGGCAGCAGCCCGTCCATCGCCTCCGCGATGGCGCCGAGGGCACCGTGGTACGCCGCATGCTGGCTCAGGTAAGCGGCGACGTACTCGCGGCGCCAGATGGCGGCCGCGTTCAGCATCCACTCCAGGCGCGCCGGCTCCCGCCAGAGCGCGGCGAAGGTCGTCGCGTCAAGCACAGCGGCGCGGTCCGTGAGCAGGTCGGCGAGGGCCGCCGGCACCGTCGCGGCTTCGAGATAGCCCCGCTCCTCCAGCAAGCGCAGGCTCTGGTCGGCGTCGCGCGCGAGGCAACGCGCGAAGTAGATCGCCTCCCGAAAACGCTCCGGCGTCTCGAAGCGCGCCTCGGCCGCCGCCATGGCCTCTTCTAGCTGATCCGCCCGCGCCACGGCCGACAGGGACTCGATGGCCGCCGCCGCCGCGGCGTTGCCCGCGGCTGACCGGGCGCCGCTCTCGGTCAGGCGGGAGAGGAGGAGCAGGGGACCGGCGTCGCGGACGGCGGGTTCGCCGCCGGCCAGCGACTCGTAGAGGGCGTCCTGAAAGCGTCGCGCGGCGGATGAAGATTCGGACGCCATATCGGCGCCTATCATACGGGCAGCGGCGCCGCCTAGCGAGCGGTCGCGAAAGGCCTGCCCTGAGCTCCGTCGAAGGGCCTGTCTTGAGCTCCGTCTGAGGGCGCTTCTCGCAGACGCAGCTTGCGTACGGCGTCCGGCAGGACGGCGAGCAGCGCGTCCAGGTCGGCGTCCGTGTTCTCGGCGCAGAGGCTGAGGCGCAGGCCGCCGACTGCCTCCGGCATGCTCAGGCCCATCGCCAGCAGGACGTGAGAGGGCTCCCAGGAGGAAGAGCCGCAGGCGGCGCCGGCGCTGGCGGCGATTCCCGCCCTGTCGAGCGCCGCGACCAGCTCGTTGCCGTGCGCGCCGCGGAAGCTGACGTTCACGTTGCTCGCCAGGCGCTCCGTCGGGTGACCGTTGAGGCTGGCGCCCGGGACGAGGGACAGAGTCGCCTCGATGAGCCGGTCGCGCAGCCGCAGGCAGGTCGCGACGCTGCCCTCGCGCGTCTCCTCGGCTAGCGTCAGGGCCGTCGCCAGGCCGACGGCGCCGGCGACGTTCTCCGTGCCGGCGCGGCGCTGCCGCTCCTGACCGCCGCCCGATAGCTGCGCGACGAAGGGCGTGCCGCGACGGATGAAAAGCACGCCTGTGCCCTTCGGGCCGCGGAACTTGTGGCCGGAGAGGCTGAGCAGGTCGACGCCCAGCGCCTCGACGTCCAGGGGCAGCAGGCCGGGCGCCTGGACGGCGTCCGTGTGGAAGGGGACGCGCCGGCGCAGGGCCCGGCTGCGCTCCGCGACGGCTTTGGCGACGGCCGCTACCGGCTCGACGGTGCCGACCTCGTTGTTGGCCAGCATGACGGAGACGAGGACGGTGCGCTCCGTTATCGCCCGCGCCACGTCGTCGGGGTCGACCATCCCGAAGCGGTCGACGGGGAGCCGCGTCACCTCGAAGCCGAACTGCTCCAGGTAGTTGGCCGTGTGGAGGACGGCGTGGTGCTCCACGGCCGTCGTGACGACGTGGTTGCCGGCGTGCGCCTTCTTCTGGGCGAAGGCGACACCCCTCAGCGCCGTGTTGACCGACTCCGTGCCGCCGCTGGTGAAGACGACGTCCGACGGGCGGCAGCGCAGGACGGCGGCGACAGCCTTACGGGCGTCGTCGACGGCCTTCTGGGCCTGGCGGGCGAGAGAGTAGGTGGCGGAGGGGTTCCCGAAGCGCTCCGTCAGGTAGGGGAGCATCGCTTCCAGCGCCTTCGGGTGAAGCGGTGTCGTCGCAGCGTTGTCGAGGTAGATCACGTCCGAGGCGCCGAGCCTAGAGTCACGCTCCGACGATACGCCCGAATCTGGCCGCCGTCAATTTTACAGCGCCTGGGGCGGTATAATCGAAGCGCGAGAGCGGGGGTAGCTCAGTGGTAGAGCTCCTGCCTTCCAAGCAGGCTGTCGCGAGTTCGAATCTCGTCCCCCGCTCCAGAATCCACTCAAGACACCTGTCGATTCCTCGAGAGGCGCTCCCCGAGGTTACATCTCCTGGCCGAGGTCGTGGTCCGGGTGGTTGGCGACGCCCTGCTTCCAGTAGCCGTGCGTGTGGATGGCTTCGCCGGCGCGGCCGCGGTCGAGGAGCAGGTGGCGACGGATGTCGCGCATGACGGCGGCCTCGCAGGCGACGAAGACGCGACCAGGGCCGTCCGGGAGCCTTAGGGCGCGAATCGTCTTTTCGAGGAGCGCGCCGGGCTGGCCGCCCGCGGCGTGCAGCCAGGTGACGTTGACCGCGGCGGCGCTCTCCAGCTGCTGGTGCTCCGCCTCGTCGCTGACCTCCAGGTAGACGTCTGCCCTTGCCGAGGACGGCAGCGTCTCCAGGATGGTGCCGACCGCCGGGACGGCGCAGGCGTCGGCGGCGAGGACGTACCAGCGCGCCTCGGGGTCGAGCCGGAAGGGGCCGCCCGGCCCGCCGACCATGGCGGCGTCGCCCGGGCGGGCGCGTTGCGCCCAGCTAGCGCCCGGCCCCTCGCCGTGAAGGACGAAGTCGACGTCCAGCTCGAGGGCGTCCGGCCGCCAGCGCCGCGGCGTGTAGGTGCGGCTGAGGGGCCGCTCGACGCCCGGCGGGTAGACGGGGCGCCCGTCCGCGTCGTAGGTCGGCCGGACGGGCCGGTCCTGGCCGGGCGGCGGGAAGAAGACCTTGATGTGCTCCGCCGGGCCGTGCGGCTCGAAGCCCGCCAGCTCCTCACCGGCGAAGGTGACCCTGAGGACGCGCGGCGTCAGTCGCTCGACGCGGCTCACCTGCACCATGCGGAGCGGCGGCCGGCGCCGCGGCGGCGGGCCCGGCTGCGTCTGCTGCACCATCTATTCTCCTTCGCGTCGTCCGTCCAAGGCGGCGTCGCCTAGACGCGGCCCGTCTCGATGCGCATCATAACTCCCGACTGGCGGGGCGCGCTCGGCCGGCGACCGGCGAAGATCTGGCGGCGCGACAGAGGCCGCGTCGGCTCCTTAGCTAGGAGCGTCAGGCGGCGGCCCTCGAGGCCGGCGCGGCGGCCGGCTGAGAGCGAGACCGGACGAACGGCTCCAGCGCTTCGCTCGGCAGGGGCCGCGACAGGTAGAAGCCCTGCGCCCGGTCGCACTTGGCGCGCAGGACGAAGTTCAGCTGCTCCGCCGTCTCCACGCCCTCCGCCACCACGTCCATACCCAGCGCGTGAGCCAGCGACACGATGCAGTCGATGACGGCCACCACACGCTCATCCTCCGTCGCCTCGCTGATGAACTGGCGGTCGATCTTCACCGTGTTCACGGGGAAGCGGCGCAGGTAGTTCAGCGACGAGTAGCCGGTGCCGAAGTCGTCGATGGCCAGCTTCACGCCGACCTCGCGCAGGACGTTCAGCGCGTCGATCGTGGCCTCCGTGTCCTTCATCAGGGCGTTCTCGACGATCTCCAGCTTCAGCCGGCCCGGCTCCAGGCGCGTCTCGGCCAGCACCTTGATGACGTCGGCGACCAGCTCTCGCGGCCGGAACTCCGCCGGCGAGACGTTGACGGCGACGGTCAGCGGCCTGCCCTGCTGCGGCCAGCTCGCCGCCTCGCGGCAGGCCTGGCGCAGCACCCAGCGGCCGATGGGCTGCATGAGCCCGGCCTCTTCGGCCGCCGGCAGGAAGTCCAGCGGCAGGAGGAGCTTGTCGGCGTGCTGCCAGCGGATGAGCGCTTCGAAGCCGACGACCTCGCCCGTCGCTAGCTCAACCTCGGGCTGGTAGTAGAGGCGCAGCTCCTCGTGCTTGATGGCGGAACGCAGGTCCGCGTCCATCTCCAGGCGCTCCACCGTCAGCGGGTTCTGCCCTGGGTCGTAGTGGCGGAAGCAGGAGCGGCCGTCCGCCTTCGCCTGGTAGAGCGCCACGTCCGCCCGACGCACCAGCTCGTCCGGCGTGATGTACTGGCCCGTGCTCAGGGCGATGCCGACGCTGGCGGTCACGAACACCTCGTGCCCCTCGATGAGAGCCGGCCCGGCGAGCGCGTCCAGGATGCGCTGCACGGCGGTCTCCGCCTCGCCGGCCTCGGCCAGGCCCTCGAGGAGGACGGTGAACTCGTCGCCGCCGAGGCGGGCCAGCGTCTCACCGCTGCGCACCTGGCGCCGGATCCGCCTGCCGACCTCGATGATCAGCTTGTCGCCGGCCGCGTGGCCCATCGTGTCGTTGAAGACCTTGAACCGGTCGAGGTCGATGAAGAGGACGGCGACGCGGCGCTTCTGGCGGTCGGCCCGCGCCAGCGCCTTCTGCAGCTGGTCCATGAAGTAGGTGCGGTTCGGCAGGCCCGTCAGGTCGTCCTTGAGGGCGAGTACTGCCGCCTCCGTATGCGCCCGCCTGCTGATGGCCCGCGCGAGCAAGAATCCGAGGGGCAGACCCGCGACGACCAGCGCCACGAGCGTCGCGCGGTTGAGAGAATCCGGCTCCGCGAAGGCCCGCAGCAGGCTCACCAGGACGAGAGCCCAGTAGGCGACGCCTACCGTCAGACCCGCCGCAACGCCGAGGCGTGAACTGCTCCTCACACTGCGATCTTCGTCAGGAGCGGCCGACTACGATAGATGGCCTATGACAGATGGCCAGGCGCCGCCGGTCGGGACGCGCGACGGTGAGGAGTCCGCGTCGTTCTCGCGAAGAGGGCCGCCGGGGCTGCAACACCTGCCTTGTCCCGGCGTTCGATCTTGTGAGATGAGCACGGCACCGGCCACCTCAGCCCTGAGACGACAGCGTCGCTGCAGCCGCTGCGGCGGCAGCCTGATCAAGGACATCGACGCCCTGGCCTGTCTCATGTGCGGCAGGCGCGACTACGGGCCCGGCTACACGCCCCTCGGCCTCGATCCGCGGGACGGCGCGGCCTACGCGCTCTCGCGTCTACTCGCCGCAGACGGGCCCGAAGACCTCGACATAACGTCCTAACTGCTGCGCCGCAGGCTGCGCCGCAGCCGCTGCCGCGCCGCCTCGATCTGGCCGTTGACGAAGGCAAGGATCTCCTCACCGCCCCGGACGTAGAGGCTGCCCTTCCGGTCGGCGAAGTCGTTCTGCACGTCGACGACGACGAGGGCCGTGCTTCCGTCGTACTCAATCATCGGGCCCCTAGTCTGCCAGAGGCTCCGCCGCCTGCCCAGCCCTCTAGTCAGGCGTCCTTGCTCGCACTCTTGGGAGGCTGTATCGTGGCGCGCGACCTGCCCGCCGGCAGGCAGACTCGAAGCGTCGGAGGCGGCCGTGACCAAGATCGACATGCTCCTGCAGGGCTTCTCGCTCGGCACCGACCAGGGCAACGTCGCGTTCTGCGGCGTCACCCTGATCGAAGGGACTAAGCGCACGCTCGTCGACGTGGCCCACACGGGCCGCCGCACGCTGCTCCTCGAGCGCCTGCGCCAGCGCGGCCTCACGCCCGCCGATATCGACTACGTCTTTCTCACCCACGCCCACTGGGACCACATGCTCAACGTCGACCTCTTCCCCAACGCCAAGGTGCTCATCCACCCCCTGGAGCGCGAGTACTGCAAGCAGCCGCGCGAGCGCGACTGGGCCACGCCCCGCTACACGACCCTAATCCTCGAGTCGACGCAGCTGCAGGAGGTGCGCGAGGGCGAGGAGATCGACGACGGCGTCCAGGTGGTCGAGACGCCGGGGCACAGCCGCGGCAGCATGGCGCTCCTCGTCCGCGCCGCCGACCAGACCATCGCCGTCAGCGGCGACGCCCTGCCCAACGGCTGGTCGGCCACCAGCGGCCTGCCGCGCTACGTCTTCTGGGACCTCGACCAGGCGCAGCAGAGCATCCGCAAGCTCCTCGACCGCGCCCAGGCGTTCTATCCCGGCCACGACCGGCCCTTCCGCGTCGCCGACGGTGGCCGCGTCGCCTACCTGGAGCCGACGGGCGTGCGCGTCTTCGGCTGGCCGGACGGCGGCGCCGGCGAGGGCGGCCCCGGCCTCAGCTACGCCGCCGAGCCGCCGCGCCAGACGCAGGTCTTCGTCTAGCCGCTAGGACTCGAGCCAGAGGACGTCGCCGCAGAGGTTGGCGTCGTGCTCCTTCGCGGCGAAGACGGCGTACTCCGCTTTCGAGACGCCGATGGTCGTGTTCGCGCCGTGGCCGGGGTAGACGCGCGTCGCGTCCCGCAGGACGTGCAGCCGCGACACGATGGCGTCGATCTCCTGCCTCAGGTCCTCCGGCCGCTGCGTGCGGCCCGGCCCGCCGGGGAAGAGCGTGTCGCCGGCGATGAGGTGCCCGCCGACGAGCAAGCAGATCGAGCCTGGCGTGTGCCCCGGCGTGTGGACGACGCGCAGGCGTAGGCTGCCGACCTCGACCTCCTCGTCGTCGGCCAGCGTGCCCCGCACGTAGGACGCGTAGGGCTCGCGGTCCGCCTCGTGGCAGAAGACGGGCGCGTCGACGCCGGCCAGCAGCGCGTCGATGCCGCCCCAGTGGTCGCGGTGGCGGTGCGTGACGACGATGCGGCGCACGTTGAAGGGCCGCGCCGCCGCCACGACGCGCTCGCTCTCCTGCGGCGCGTCGACGACGAGCGCGTCGTTCGTCTCAGCGTCGGCGAGGACGTAGGCGTTGTTCGAGAACGGGCCCAGCGGCCCGAGCTTGATCAGCAGCAGCCTTCCGTCCCGCGTTTCCTCCACGGCGTCCTCCATCGCTGAGCCGCCGCTGAGTATAGCAGTGGCGTACTGGAGATAGGAAAGCGCTGGAGGGGACTCGGCGCTTATGCCATACTAATGGCCGGGTTCACCAGTGACTGCCGCCCTGCCTATCGGCGGGCTAGGAAGAGGCCTTTTCGTATGGTCGCGACGAGAGAGTACAAGGTCATCGGCACGCGCCCGATCCGCCCGGACGGCGCCGACAAGGTCACGGGGCGCGCCGAGTTCGGCGCCGACATCCGCCTGCCGGGTATGCTCTACGGCCGCGTGAAGCGCAGCCCGCTGCCCCACGCCCTCATCAAGCGGATCGACGTCTCCAGGGCGCTGGCGCTGCCCGGCGTGAAGGCCGTCGTAACCGCGGCCGACTTCCCGCCGGCGCCGGACATCTCGACGCCTCTCGGAGAGCAGGGCGGCCCTTCGCCGCTGCGCTACCAGCGCGACGCTATCCTCGCGAGCAGCAAGGTGCTCTACGTCGGCCACCCCGTGGCCGCAGTCTGCGCCAGCGACCCGCACGTCGCCGAGGACGCCCTCGACCTCATCGAGGTCGAGTACGAGCCCCTGCCCTTCGTCCAGGACGTGCGCGAGGCGATGGCGGCCGGCGCGCCCATCCTGCACGACGACCTGAAGACGCGCGCCGCGCAGCCGCTCGCCGAGACCCTCTCCAGCGGACCGACGAACGTCGCCTCCCTCACTCGCTTCGCCCGCGGCGACATCGAGGCGGGCTTCAAGGAGGCAGACGCCGTCATCGAGCGCGAGTTCGAGACGAGCATGTTCCACCAGGGCTACATCGAGCCCCAGAACGGCACCGCCTATTGGAACAAGGACGGCAGGCTGATCATCTGGAGCAGCTCCCAGGGTCACTTCATGGTGCGCTCCTCCTGCGCCAACCTCCTGCAGCTGCCGATCTCGCAGGTGAACGCCGTGCCGATGGAGATCGGCGGCGGCTTCGGCGGCAAGACCCTCGTCTACCTGGAGCCGGTCGCGGCGCTGCTCTCGAAGAAGAGCGGCAGGCCCGTCAAGGTCACCATGTCGCGCACCGAGGTGCTCGAGGCCACCGGGCCGACCTCCGGCAGCTACATGCGCGTGAAGCTGGGCGCCAAGCGCGACGGCACGATCACCGCCGCGCAGATTTACCTCGCCTTCGAGGCGGGCGCCTACCCCGGCTCGCCCGTCGGCGCCGCTGCCCTCTGCTCCCTTGGGCCCTACGCCCTCGCCAACACCCAGGTCGACGCTTACGATGTCGTCCTCAACAAGCCGAAGGTCGCCTCCTACCGCGCGCCCGGCGCCCCCGCGTCCGAGTTCGCCGTCGAGACCGTTGTCAACGAGCTGGCGGAGCAGCTGAAGATCGACCCGCTGGACATGCGCCTGAAGAACGCGGCGCGGGAGGGCGCGCCCGGGCCCTTCGGCCAGCCCCTGGGCCCGGTGGGCGCCGTCGCCGTCATCGAGGCGATGAAGTCGCACCCCCACTACCGCTCCGAGCTGCAGGGCGAGAACCGCGGCCGCGGCGTGGCGCTGGGCTTCTGGTTCAACGCCGCCGGCGTGCGCAGCGTCAGCGCCACCCTCAACCCGGACGGCAC
>DATBWN010000162.1:0-11269 GCA_036514755.1 Dehalococcoidia bacterium
CGCCCGCTGGCGTAGGTCTTGCCCTTGACCTCGATGCGGTAGACCTCAGCGCCGCCGCAGTCGGAGAAGATGCAGCGCGGGCCTTCCGGCCACCTTATGCGTTCGAGCATGGCGCGGGCGTCGGCCTCGCTGAGGATGTCCCGCTCTAGCTTTACAAGATCGCCCTTCGGTGTAGACTCGGTGTGCATCTGTCCTCTCCTACTGAGAACAGATTACCCTAAACGGAAGGGTGTGTCAAGCCGACAATTCCCGTCTAACCTCTCTCGTCTATTACGAGACCACTTCTGACATCTCCGCGGCTATATCCCGCGAGAAGCAAATCAAAGGTTGGCTGCGCCGAAGGAAGATAGAGCTTATCGAGTCCATGAACCCCTACTGGTTCGACCTGTCGGACGTGCTCGTCGGCTCCTCGTCACTGACGGAGCCAGTTCCTTCACTTCGCTCAGGACGACAGGAAGCCCCGCCGGCAAGCCTCAGGATGAGCGGTTCTCACTGACGGGCCCTTTCATGCCCACAATCAGCGCCATCGAGAAGCAGAAGCGCCGCAAGCGCGCCGATGTCTACCTGGACGGCGCGCACGCTTTCAGCCTGCGCCTCGACGTGATCGCGGGCGCCGGCCTCGCCGCCGGCGACGAGCTGACGGAGGAGCGGCGACGCCAGCTCGAGTGGGAGGATCAGCGTCTCGGGGCCGTGGAGGCGGCACTGCGGCTGCTCGCCGTCGGGCCGCGCAGCGAGCGCGACCTGCGCGACCGCCTGCGCCGGCGCGGCTTCTGGCGCCCGGCCGTCGACGCCGCCGTCGCGCGCATGCGAGAGCTGGCATACCTGGACGACGCGGCCTACGCGCGCTTCTTCGTCGAGGCGCGCCAGGCGGCGACGCCGCGCTCGCGCCGCGCCCTCGCCTTCGAGCTGAGCCGCAAGGGCGTCGACCGCGAGCTGGCGACGGAGGCTGTGGCGGAGCTTTCGGACGCGGACGCGGCGTACGAGGCGGCGCGGCGCCGCCTGCGTACACTGCGGGGCCTGGACCGCGAGACGTTCAGGCGGCGCCTGGGCACCTTCCTCAACAGCCGCGGCTTCGCCTATGGCGTCGCGCGGGCGACGATCGAGAAGTGCTGGGCGGAGGCGGGCGAGGGCGCCTCGCCGGCAGAGAACGCTGCATCAGTGGTCAGAGACTCCGAGTAAGGGTAGGGGCGCAGCATGCTGCGCCCCTACCGCCCTGCGGCGACTTTCGACCGCACAGGCAGGCTCTTCAGCCCGCGGAGAATGAAAGAGGCGCCCCACTGCGGCTCGCCGGCCAGCTCCGGCTCCGGCAGGCGGCGCAGCAGCGTCTCGAAGGCGACCTGCGCCTCGGCGGTCGCCAGCGGCGCGCCGAGGCAGTAGTGGATGCCGTAGCCGAAGGCGAGATGGCGGTTGTTCTGCCGGCCGACGTCGAAGCGATCGGGGTCCGCGAACTGCGCCGGGTCGCGGTTGGCGGCGGCGAGCACGGCGAGGACGACCTGGCCCGGCTCGAAGCGCTGGCCGCGAAACTCCATCGCCTCCATCGCGATGCGCGAGGTCATCTGCGCCGGCGGGTCGTAGCGCAGCATCTCGTCGATGGCGGCCGGCAGCAACGACGCGTCGGCCTGCAGGCGCCGGCGCTGCTCCGGGTTCTCGATGAGCGCCAGCATGCCGTTGCCGATTAAGTTTGTCGTCGTCTCGTTGCCGGCGACGAGGAGGAGGATGCAGGTCGCCAGCAGCTCGTCCTCGCTCAGGAGGTCGCCCTGCTCCTCGGCGGCGATGAGGGCGCTGAGGAGGTCGTCGCGCGGCGCCCGGCGGCGGAGGGCGATCTGCTCGCGGAAGTAGTCGGCCATCTCGTTGGAGCTGCGCTGGGCGCGCTGCAGGACCTCCAAGGGCTGGAAGGCGCCGCCCAGCGTGCCGGCGATGTCGCTGGACCAGGCCTTGAAGCGGGCGCGGTCGGAAGGCGGCACGCCCAGCACCTCGGCGATGACGATGACCGGCAGCGGGATCGCCAGGTCGGCGACGACGTCGAGCTGCGCAGGGTCGGGCAGGTCGTCGAGGAGCGACTCGGCGATCTGGCGAATGCGGGGCCGGCTGCGCTCGACGACGCGGGGCGTGAACGCCTTGTTGACGAGGTCGCGCATGCGGGTGTGGGCCGGCGGGTCGAGGCTGAGCATCGTCGGCGCGCGGCCGATCGGGCCGGAGGCCTGGCGGAAGGCCTCCAGCTGCTGGACGAAGGGGTTGGTGGCGCGCGTGCGCTCGGAGGAGAAGCGGGCGTGGTCTCGCAGGACGGCGAGGCAGTCGTCGTAGCGGCTGAGGAGCCAGAGCTGCATGACGGGGCTCCAGAAGACGGGCGCTTCTTCGCGCAGCTCTTTGTAGACGGCGTAGGGGTTGGTGCGCAGGCGCGCGTCGAAGGGGTTGAAGTCTGCCATGACGAAGCCTCTGGATGCTACGCTTCATCTTAGCCGGTCGCGGCCCAAGACGCCCGGAGCCGGCGCCGGGGGTAACAAGCGTGGCCCAACCTCTCCCCCTCAATCCCCCTCTCCGCCGGCGGAGAGGGGGCGGTAGCAGGGAGTGAGATCGTGACGAGCGGCCTTCCTCCGGAGCCCGCCGCGTTTCGTCCTGAAGAGTGACGGGCGCCTCCTGGGAGAATGGGGACAGACGACCTCTCCTCTTCACTCCCCCTCTCCGAAATCGGAGAGGGGGATGGCGGCAGCCAGGGGGTGAGGTCGTGACGAGCGGCTATTGACAAGATGTGCTAAAGTTTTAGGTTGCGGCCCTTGACATATCCGAGCTGTAAATAGTACGTTGTGTCTACGCTGGCCAGAGATATCTCTCCCCGCTTTATTCCCCCACGGGACCTTAGCCCTAGTTCAGCCTGCCCACCGCTAGAGAGCGCCTGAGGAGCAACCGACGATGACGCTTGCCCGAGAAGTCGTTCGCTTCGGCGAGCGCGTGCCCACGCTGGAGAAGTCGTACGCCAAGATCCCCCAGATCATGGAGATGCCGAACCTGATCAAGGTTCAGCTCGACTCCTACGACTGGTTCAAGCGCGAGGGCCTGCGTGAGCTGCTCGACGAGATCTCGCCCATCCAGGACTTCACCGGCGCCAAGATGGAGCTGCGCTTCGGCGAGTACTCCTTCGGCGAGCCGAAGTACGACGAGCGCGAGTGCCGCGACCGCGACGCCACCTACGCCGCGCCCCTGCGCGTCCGCGTCGAGCTCATCGTCAAGGAGACGGGCGAGGTGAAGGAGCAGGAGCTGTTCATGGGCGACTTCCCGCTCATGACGCCCACCGGCACCTTCATCATCAACGGCGCCGAGCGCGTCGTCGTCTCCCAGCTGGTGCGCTCGCCCGGCGTCTACTTCACGCGCGAGAAGGACGCGACGACGGGCCGCGACCTGGCCTACGCGAAGGTCATCCCCAACCGCGGCGCCTGGCTCGAGTTCGAGACCTCGAACCGCGACGTCATCTCGGTGAAGGTCGACCGCAAGCGCAAGATCCCTGTGACGACGCTGCTGCGCGCCATCGACACCCAGGAGGGCAAGAAGGACGCCGAGTTGGGCACGGTCGAGCGCATCCTCGCGCTCTTCGAGAACGTCGACACGAACCCGGACCACCACTACATCGCCACGACGATGGACAAGGAGACGCCGGAGGTCAAGGGCGGCAACAAGCTGCGCGCCCTGGAGGACTTCTACAAGCGCATGCGCCCGGGCGACCCGCCGACGCTGGAGAACGCTCGCACCCTGGTGAACTCGCTCTTCTTCAACCCGCGCCGCTACGACCTGCTGAAGGTGGGCCGCTACAAGATCAACCGCCGCCTGAAGCTGCACACGCCGCTGGACCTGCGCATCCTTACGCTGGAGGACATCCAGGGCATCATCCGCGAGCTGATCCGCCTCAACAACGGCCACGGCGAGACGGACGAGATCGACCACCTGGGCAACCGCCGCGTGCGCGCCGTGGGAGAGCTGATCCAGAACCAGTTCCGCATCGGCCTGCTGCGCATGGAGCGCGTGGTGCGCGAGCGCATGACGATAACGGACCCCGATCAGGCAACGCCGAGCGCGCTGATCAACATCCGGCCCGTCGTGGCGTCGATGAAGGAGTTCTTCGGCGGCTCGCAGCTGTCGCAGTTCATGGACCAGACGAACCCGCTGGCGGAGCTGACACACAAGCGTAAGCTCTCGGCTCTGGGCCCCGGCGGCCTCTCGCGTGACCACGCCGGCTTCGACGTGCGCGACGTGCACCACAGCCACTACGGCCGCATCTGCCCGATCGAGACGCCGGAGGGCCCGAACATCGGCCTCATCGTCAGCCTCGCCTCCTACGCCGTGATCAACGCCTACGGCTTCATCGAGACGCCCTACCGGCGCGTCGTGCGGGAGCTGCCGGCCGACTCGCCCGGCCTCGTCGGCCGCGTCGTCCGGGAGGACGTGGTCGAGGCGGGCAAGACCATCGTCAAGGCTGGCGAGGAGGTGACGCCGGCGCTGGCCAAGAAGCTCGCGCCCCTGGGCGTGAAGCACGTCAAGGTGCGCCCCTACGCCTCCAACGACATCCTCTACCTGGCCGCGGACGACGAGGAGCAGTACGTCATCGCCCAGGCCAACGCCATCGTCGACGAGAAGGGTCACTTCCTCGAGGACGAAGTGGAGGTGCGCGAGGGCCAGCGCTTCGAGTTCACGCCGCCGGAGAGCATCGACTTCATGGACGTGTCCCCGAAGCAGATCCTGAGCACGGCGACCTCGCTGATCCCCTTCCTGGAGCACGACGACGCGCCGCGCGCCCTCATGGGCTCCAACATGCAGCGCCAGGCGGTGCCCCTGCTGCGGCCGGAGCGGCCGCTGGTCGCCACGGGTACGGAGCGCCAGATCGCCGTCGACTCCGGCCAGGTCGTCGTAGCCGCAGGCGAAGGCGTCGTCACGAGCGCCACGGCGCGCGCCGTTACGGTGCGCTACGAGGATGGCCAAGAAGTCACCCACCCAGTGATGAAGTTCCTCCGCTCCAACGCCGCCACCTGCCTCAACCAGCGGCCCCTTGTCACCAAGGGCGACCGCGTTACAGCGGGCCAGACTCTCATCGACAGCTCTTCGACGGACGACGGCGAGCTGGCGCTGGGCCAGAGCGTGCTCTGCGCCTTCATGAGCTGGGAGGGCTACAACTTCGAGGACGCCATCATCATCTCGGAGCGGATGGTGCGGGAGGACAAGTTCAGCTCCATCCACATCGAGAAGCACGAGATCGAGGCGCGCGACACGAAGCTGGGCCCGGAGGAGGTCACGCGCGACATCCCCAACGTCGGCGACGAGTCGCTCAAGGACCTGGACGAGGAGGGGATCATCCGCATCGGCGCCGAGGTGCAAGCGGGCGACATCCTCGTCGGCAAGATCACGCCCAAGGGCGAGACGGAGCTGACGGCGGAGGAGAAGCTGCTGCGCGCCATCTTCGGTGAGAAGGCGCGCGAGGTGAAGGACACGTCGCTGCGCGTGCCGCACGGCCAGCACGGCAAGGTCATCGACGTGCGCGTCTTCCGGCGCGAGGACCACGACGAGCTACCGGCGGGCGTAAACCAGCTGGTGCGCGTCTCCGTCGCCCAGAAGCGCAAGCTGGCGGAGGGCGACAAGATGGCCGGGCGCCACGGCAACAAGGGCGTCATCGCCCGCATCCTGCCGGACGAGGACATGCCTTATCTAGCCGACGGCACGCCCATCGATATCATCCTCAACCCCATCGGCGTGCCCAGCCGCATGAATGTCGGCCAAGTACTGGAGACCCACATCGGCTGGGCGGCGGCCACGCTGGGCTTCCGCGCCGTCTCGCCGGTGTTCGACGGCGCCGACGACCACGCCATCGAGGACGCTCTCGGCCGCGCCTGGCTCGCCGTGCAGGCGAACGCCATCGAGGCCGGCGTCAACGGTCACGACACACCCTGGGGCGAGAACCTGAAAATGCCGGCGATGGAGGCCTGGCTCAAGCAGCGCCACTACGACTTCCAGAAGGTCTTCGACGAGAGCCAGACGGGCGAGGCGAAGCGCGCCTGCCTGGAGCTGTGGCTGGAGGGCATCGGCGAGAAGCTGAAGCGCAACCAGCCTCTGCGCGCCCTGGAGCTGCAGGCCGAAGAGGTCAGCGAGCGCCGGCGCATCGCCGCGCCGATCTACGGCAAGCAGACGCTGTACGACGGCCGCACCGGCGACGCCTTCGACCAGCCGGTGACGGTGGGCCAGATCTACATGCTGAAGCTCGTGCACCTGGTGGAGGAGAAGATCCACGCCCGCTCCACGGGCCCCTACTCCCTCATCACGCAGCAGCCGCTGGGCGGCAAGGCGCAGATGGGCGGCCAGCGCTTCGGCGAGATGGAGGTCTGGGCGCTGGAGGCCTACGGCGCCGCCCACACGCTGCAGGAGCTCCTGACCGTGAAGAGCGACGACGTCGTCGGCCGCGTCAAGACCTACGAGGCCATCGTCAAGGGCGACGACGTCCTGGAGCCGGGCATCCCGGAGTCGTTCAAGGTGCTCGTGAAGGAGCTGCAGAGCCTCGGCCTCGCCGTCGAGGTGCTGAACGAGAACGAGGAGGAGGTCGTCTTCGCCGACGAGGGTGAGGACGTGCCGCAGATCGGCATCAACCTCACCGGCTTCGAGTCGGAGGACCTCATAGGCGAGCGGCTGTAGCCGGCCGCCGCTAGTCGGTCATCAGTTGTCAGTGGTCAGCTATCGGCCATCAGCATTCTGCATTTGAGCAGCAGCGTTCAACGGGGCAAGGAGAGGAAGCAGATACATGGCGCTACTTGAGGTTAACGACTTCAACGCCGTTCGGATTTCCCTGGCCTCACCGGAGCAGGTGCGGTCGTGGTCTTACGGGGAGGTAATGAAGCCGGAAACCATCAACTACCGCACGCTGAAGCCGGAGAAGGACGGGCTGTTCTGCGAGAAGATCTTCGGCCCGCAGAAGGACTTCGAGTGCTACTGCGGCAAGTACAAGCGCGTCCGCTACAAGGGCATCGTTTGTGACAAGTGCGGCGTCGAGGTGGCGCGCAGCAAAGTGCGCCGCGAGCGCATGGGCCACATCGAGCTCGCCTCGCCGGTGGCGCACATCTGGTTTGTAAAGGGCACGCCCAGCCGCCTCGGCCTCCTGCTGGACATCTCGCCGCGCAACCTGGAGCGCGTCCTCTACTTCGCCCAGTACATGATCACCTACGTCGACGAGGCGGCGAAGCGCCGCGCCCTCGACCATCTGCGCGAGGAGATGGAGAAGGAGTCGGCCCGGCGCGAGAAGGAGTGGGCAGACATGCTCGCCGCCGTGGAGACGGAGCGCGACACGGAGGTCGCCGCCCTCAAGGAGCGCCGCGAGGCCGAGCTGGCCGCCCTCGAAGAGGAGCGCCTGCAGTCCGCCGACGCGCTGATGAAGGCGGCAGTTGACCTCGAGAAGAAGCTCGCCAAGGCGGTGGGCACGCTGCAGAAGAAGGCGGTCGAGTTCGACGCGACGCAGGTCGTGCCGGCGAGCGAGGTCGTGACCGAGGCGCACGTCGAGGCTCTGAAGCAGCTCGTCCAGGAGCGCGTGGCGGCCCAGGAGGAGGATCTCAACCGGCGACGCGCCGACGTCGAGCTCGTCGCCGACGCGGCCGTCAAGGAGAAGCTGGACGCGGCCAACGCCGAGGCGGAGCCGCTGCGCCGCAAGATCGAGGAGGAGCGCGCCGCCGTACGCGGCCAGTTCCAGGAGGACTTCAAGGAGCTGGAGGAATTGCGCGACCCGGCCGAGATGCTCAACTCGCCCGGCGTCAGCGGCAAGGTCCGCCTGCTCGGCGACGCCGAGTACAAGCACCTGAGCGCGAAGTTCGGCACGGTGTTCACCGCCGCCATGGGTGCCGACGCGCTGCTGACCATCCTCAACCGCGTTGACATGGAGAAGGTGCGCGCCAAGCTGCAGCTGGAGATGCTCTCCTCCAGCGGCCAGAAGCGCAAGCAGGCGACCAAGCGTCTGCGCGTCGTCGAGGCGCTGCGCAAGTCCGGCAACAGGGCCCAGTGGATGATCCTCACGGCGCTGCCGGTGCTGCCGCCGGACCTGCGGCCGATGGTGCAGCTGGACGGCGGCCGCTTCGCCACCAGCGACCTCAACGACCTCTATCGCCGCGTCATCAACCGCAACAACCGCCTGAAGCGGCTGCTGGAGCTGGGCGCGCCGGAGATCATCATCCGCAACGAGAAGCGCATGCTCCAGGAGGCCGTCGACTCTCTCATCGACAACGGCCGGCGCGGCCGCGCCGTCTCCGGCACGGGCAACCACAAGCTGAAGAGCCTCTCCGACATGCTGAAGGGCAAGCAGGGCCGCTTCCGCCAGAACCTGCTGGGCAAGCGCGTCGACTACTCCGGCCGCTCTGTCATCGTCGTCGGGCCGGAGCTGAAGCTGCACCAATGCGGCCTGCCGAAGCGCATGGCGCTGGAGCTGTTCAAGCCTTTCGTCATGCACGCCCTCGTCGACCGCGGCCTGGCGCACAACATCAAGAGCGCCAAGCGCATCGTCGAGCGGGCGCGGCCGGAGGTCTGGGATGTCCTGGACGAAGTCATCGGCGCGCGGCCCGTCCTCCTCAACCGGGCGCCGACGCTGCACCGCCTGGGCATCCAGGCCTTCGAGCCGGTGCTCGTCGATGGCAGCGCCATCCAGATCCACCCGCTGGTCTGCCTCGCCTTCAACGCCGACTTCGACGGCGACCAGATGGCGGTGCACGTGCCGCTCTCGCGCGAGGCGGTGGCGGAGGCGCGCCAGGTCATGCTGGCGACGAAGAACCTCCTCAGCCCCTCGTCCGGCGACCCGATGGTGGCGCCGCGCCTGGACATCGTCCTCGGCTGCTACTACATGACGGCGGTGCGCAAGGGCGCCAAGGGGACGTTCGACCCGAAGACGCCGCACCAGGGCGTCTACGGCAGCTTCCAGGAGGCGATCCTGGCGCAGGACCTCGGCATCGTCGACCTGCAGGCGCTCATCCGCGTGCGCGACCGGCGCACCAACGGCCAGCTCATCGAGACCACCGTCGGCCGCATCCTCTTCAACGAGGCGGTGCCGGAGGAGATGCCGTTCGTCAACGAGGTCATGGACAGCAAGGCGCTCAAGGCCGTCGTGCAGGACTGCTACCGCCTGCTGGGCATGGACCGCACCTCCGAGATCGTCGACCAGATCAAGAACATCGGCTTTCACTACGCCACCCGCTCCGGCGTGACGATGTCGGTGAGCGACATCAAGGTGCCGGCCGAGAAGGCGCAGATCCTCGCCGAGGCAGAGGCGCGCGTCGCCGAGATCGCCGAGCAGTACCAGATGGGCCTGATTACGGAGCAGGAGCGCTACGACGCGACGGTGGACGTCTGGAACAGCGCCACGGAGAAGGTGACCGCGGTCATCCAGCAGCGCCTGCCGGAGTACGGCTCCGTCTTCCTCATGGCGACGTCCGGGGCTAAGGGCAACATCGCCCAGATCCGCCAGATGGCGGGCATGCGCGGGCTGATGTCCGACCCCTCCGGCCGGATCATCGACCTGCCGATCCGCTCCAACTTCCGCGAGGGCCTCTCCGTCCTGGAGTACTTCATCTCGACGCACGGCGCCCGCAAGGGCCTGGCGGACACGGCCCTGCGCACGGCCGACTCTGGCTACCTGACGCGCCGTCTCATCGACGTGGCGCAGGACGTGATCACGCTGGAGGAGGAATGCGGCACGCTGGCCGGCGTCTGGCTCAGCGAGCCGCACGACCGCGCCGTGCTGGAGTCGCTGCGGGAGCGCGTCATCGGCCGCTACGCCGCCTCGCCCATGGCCCACCCGCAGACGGGCGAGGTCATCGTCGACCGCAACGAGGAGATCACGGCGGAGAAGGCAGCGGCGCTCCTTGGCGCCGGCCTGAAGCGCATCCACGTCCGCTCGGCGCTCACCTGCGCGGCGCGGCGCGGCATCTGCGCCATGTGCTACGGCATCAGCCCGGCGCGCGCCGCGCTCGTCGGCCAGCGAGAGGCGGTGGGCATCGTCGCCGCCCAGTCCATCGGCGAGCCGGGCACGCAGCTGACGATGCGCACCTTCCACACCGGCGGCGTCTACGTCGCCGGCGGCGAGATCACCACCGGTCTGCCGCGCGTCACGGAGCTGTTCGAGGCACGCGTGCCCAAGAACAAGGCGATCATGTCCGAGATCGACGGCGTCGTGGAGATAACGCGCGACGGCGAGGCGCGCCGCATCCGCGTCGTCTCCAGCGAGCTGTACAGCGACCGCTATGACCTGCCCAAGGGCGTGGAGCTGCTGGTCGCGGAGGGTCAGCAGGTCGAGTCCGGGGCTGTCCTCGCCCGCTCGAAGGGCGAGACCAAAGGGAAGGGCAAGGAGGTGCCGGCGACGCAGGTCGTCGCCCGCCTGCCGGGCCGCGTGACCATCGACCGCACCAATCGCATCTCGATCCTCTACGAGGAGCGCGAGGAGCGCGAGTACGCCGTGCCGGCCACGGCGCGCGTCCGCGTCGAGGTGGCCGATTACATCCACGCCGGCCAGCAGCTGACGGACGGGCCGCTGGACCCGCAAGACATCCTGCGCATCCAGGGGCCGGAGGCGGTGCAGCTCTACCTCGTCGAAGAGGTGCAGAAGGTCTACCGCAACCAGGGCGTCAACATCAACGACAAGCACATCGAGGTCATCGTCCGGCAGATGATGCGCAAGGTGGTCATCGACTCGCCGGGCGACACCGCGATGCTGCCGGGCGAATACATCGACCGCTTCGAGTACGAGGAGGCGAACGCCAAGGTCTTCGCCGAGGGCGGCGAGCCGGCGACGGCGGTACCCGTGCTCCTGGGCGTTACCAAGGCGTCTCTGAACACGAGCAGCTTCCTCGCCGCCGCCTCCTTCCAGGAGACAACGCGCGTCCTCACGGAGGCGGCGATCTCCGGCAAGACGGACCGCCTGATGGGCCTGAAGGAGAACGTCATCATCGGCAAGCTCATCCCGGCGCGGGCGCCGATCGTGGTGCCGCCGCGACCGCTGCTCGAGGAGCGGCCGCGCCCCCTCATCGAGGAGGGCGAGGAGGCTGCCGTCAGCGCGGAGGAGTCGGAGGGCATCGAGCCGGAGGACCTGGAGGAGGGCATAGACGTCGCGGAGGACGAGGTGGAGGAGACGAGCGGCAACGGCGTCTCCGCCTTCGTCGCCGAGCCGGAGCTGCTCGACCTCGAGGACGTCGCCGCCCTGGACGACGAGGCGGACGAGGCCGCAGAACTGTAGGCCGCTTCGAGGTTAGGCAGATCGTAGGGGCGCAGC
>DATBWN010000163.1:0-5784 GCA_036514755.1 Dehalococcoidia bacterium
TCGTCGCCGTCGTCTCCGCCATGGGGGACACGACGGACCAGCTCATCGCCCTCGCCGGCCAGATCACGGAGCACCCGGACGACCGCGAGCTCGACGTGCTGCTCTCTACCGGCGAGATCGTCTCCAGCACGCTGGTGACGATGGCGCTGCACGCCGCCGGCGTCGACGCCGTCAGCCTGACCGGCGCCCAGGCCGGCCTGCGCACCGACGCCGTCCACCGCCGCGCCCGCATCGTCGCCATCGAGCCGGAGCGCGTCCGCCGCGAGCTGGCGCAGGGGCGCGTCGTCATCGTCGCCGGCTTCCAGGGCACGGCCGAGAACATGGACGTGACGACGCTGGGCCGCGGCGCCTCCGACCTGACGGCGGTCGCCCTCGCCGCCGTGCTCGGCGCCCGCTGCGAGATCTACACGGACGTCGACGGTGTCTACACCGCCGACCCCCGCGTCGAGCCGAAGGCGCGCAAGCTCAAGGACGTGACGTACGAGGAGATGCTGGAGCTGGCGAGCAAGGGCGCGAAGGTCATGCAGCCGCGCTCGGTGGAGATCGGCGCCGTCTACGGTGTGCCGATCTACGTCGCCTCCAGCTTCACGGAGGCGCCGGGCACTCTCATCCACGGAGGCATCGAGATGGAGCAGTTCAACCGCGTTCGCGGCATCGCCCACGACCTGGACGTGGCGAAGATCACGCTGCGCGGCGTGCCAGACCGGCCGGGCATCGCCGCCGGCCTCTTCGAGCCGCTGGCCGCCGCCCACGTCTCGGTCGACGTCATCGTCCAGAACGCCTCCGCGGCCGGCCTCACCGACCTCACGTTCACGGTCTCGAAGGGCGACCTGAAGCGCGCCCTGGGCATCGTCAACGAGGTCGGGCGCCAGATCGGCGCCGGCGAGGTCGCGTCGGACGACAAGGTCGGCAAGCTGAGCATCGTCGGCACGGGCATCCAGAGCGCCCCGGGCTTCGCGGCGCGTATGTTCCGCTGCCTCTCCGAGGCCGGCATCAACATCGAGATGATCTCGACGAGCGAGATCCGCATCACCTGCATCGTCCGGGAAGACAGCGTCGCGGACGGCGTGCGCGCCCTGCACAAGGCCTTCGAGCTGGAGAAGGCGGCGCCGGACGAGCTGGCGTAACGAGCTGTCAGCCCTCAGCTGTCAGCGCAGGGCGCAGTGCCTGCCGGGCGTGTGGGGGTGTCCCCCACGTCCCCTTTACTCAAGGCGGGGCAGACCGAGAGGGATGCGCAGCCCCAAGGGAGCGCGCGCCCTTCAAAGCCCCAAGACGTCGTCGCCGAAGTAGACGAGCAGCAGGCCGCGGACGCAGTTGCCCGTAACGACGACCACCATGAACTTCCAGAAGCCCATGCGAGTGGCGCCGGCCGTTATGCCGGCGAACTCGAAGATCGGGTCGGGGATCACGGAGAGGACGAAGAGCGTCGGCACGCCGTAGTGCTGCATCAGCCAGTTGACGATTCGGATGACGCGGTTCAGCAGCGGCTGCAGCCAGCGCGGCGCCGTCATCTCCGTCTCGCGGGCGATCTCGGCGCCGGCGAAGCCCGTAAGGTAGGCCGTCGTTTCGCCCAGGCCCATGCCGAGGCCGCCCAGCATGCCCACGAGGAACGGGCTGAGGATCTTGCCCTCGCTGATGATCAGGGCCTGCGCCACGGCCGTCAGACCGGGCACCGGGAAGAAGACGGTGCCGGTGCTCAGCAGGTTGGCGAGGAAGACGCCCGGGTAGCCCAGCGCCGCGAACCAGTCCTCCGCCTCCTCCTTGTCGACCGTGATGGTGAAGACGAGGAGCGCGACGGACGGCACCATGACGAAGAGGAAGGCGGCGGCGAAAGCGATCGCGCGGCCGCGGCGCGAGCGGGGCGCGTGGCGCGCCAGCCAGCGCGCGATGCGCAGGGCCAGGCGCGCCGCCCAGGTCGCCTCGATATCCTCGCGGACGGCGGTGGCGGCGCCGGCCAGCTCCGCCGGCAGCTCGCGCACCTCTTCGACGACGCTCTCCAGCGTGGTCGGCTGCTCGGGTCTTGGGGGACGCTCTTCGCTCACGGCCGGGAGCCGCGACCGGCCCGCAGCGTCAGGAGGCCGCCTGCGCGTCGACCTCGAACCCTTCGAAGTCGAGCTCGTCCGGCCGGATGGAGATGACAGACGTTACGCCCTCCACCTTCTCCATCAGGATGCGTTCGATGCCCAGGCGCAGGGTCAGCATGCTCATCGGGCAGCCGTGGCAGGTGCCGACCATCTGCAGCTTCACGACGCCGTCGTCGCTCACGTCGACGACGTTGACGTCGCCGGCGTGGGAGTGGATGTAGGGCCTTATGTCGTCCAGCGCCCGGTCGACACGGTCGTACAGGTCGTTCACGCGGCCATGGTAGCACAGGCCCTTGCCCGGCCTTCGCGGGAACGATAGGGATCCCGTGTCGCCTACTGCGTCGGCGGCGGCTTGCCGAAGCGATCGCGCAGGAAGTTGAGGATGTGCCAGCGGTCCTCCTCGCTCAGCTGGCTCTTGAAGGCCGGCATAGCGCCGCCGAGGCCGTTGGTGATGGCGCCGAAGAAGAAGTCGTCCGGGTGGTAGGGCACGTGGTCGTAGAGGTTCGCCGGCGGCAGAGAGAGCGACTTGGCGATCGGTCCGTCGCCGCGGCCGGTCTCGCCGTGACACTGGCTGCAGTTCTGCAGGAAGAGCATCTCGCCGCGGGCGATGGAGTCGGGAGAGGACGGCACCGGGTTCTCGCCCGCGTCCTTCGCGCCGGTGTGGATGTGCGACCCCACGATCGCGCCCAGCCCGATGCCGACGGCCAGCAGCAGCGCCAGCGAGAAGGCAGGCCGCAGACGGGGCACGGCGATGCGCTCGCTGACCGCCTCCGTCAGGAGGCTGAGGTAGCCGCCGACGATGCCGGCCGGCCGCACGCTGCCGGCGACGAGAGCGACGCAGAGGAGGACGACGGCCGCCAGCAGCGCCGCCTGCCAGGCGTCCAGCGAGACCGGCGAGTCGAAGGCGCCGCCGCTGCGCGCCGCGCTCGTCGTCGCGCCAGGCCCGGCGACCGACACGGAGAACGGCAGGTCGAGGTCGTTACCGGCGCTGCGCCGGAGGTTGACGCTCACGCGCCAATTGCCGGCCTGCGCCAGGTAGGGCCCGCGGCCGACGTACAGCGTCGGCGGGTTCGTGGCGTCGAGGACGAGGCGGGCGTCGCCGTCGCCGCCGCCGGGCTGCGAGAAGTCGAGGCGCACGCGCTCAACGGTGTCGACGGCGCCCGTCAGGTAGACCTCGAAGGTGTTGATCCCGGGCTGGTTCGGGTCGACGACCAGCGTCACGGAGACGCCGGCAGCCTCGCGCGTCTCCGTGTACTTGCCTGCGCCCTGGCCCGGCGCCGCCAGGCGACCGCGCGTCGGCGTCAGCTGAACCAGGACCGCCACGGTGACGAGGACGGCCGCGGCCAGCGCCAGCTCCCAGCGCACCGTCCGCGCCAGTCGCGCCTCCAGGTCGGCGAGCGCCGGCAGGCTGCGCTGGCGCGCCGGCGCCTCCGCCTCCTCCACGAGTCCCGGCCTGAACAGGTAGGCGTTCACGGCGGCGACCGCCAGCAGGGGCACGATGAGGAGCAGCTTCACGAGCAGGGCGCGGCCGTAGCCCGTGTCGACCAGGTCGCCGACCCGCCCAACCTCGATGACGGCGTTGAGGGCGCCCGTGGCCAGCAGCAGGGCGACGCTGGCGAGCGCGACCGTCGAGAAGCGCTGCAGCGCCGCCGCCAGGACGGGGTACTTCTCGTTGCCGGCCAGGCCGCCGCGCGCCCAGACGAAGAGCAAGCCCAGCAACGCCAGCATGCCGGTCCACACGGAGGCGGCGAGAAGGTGGACGAAGTCGGAGGACGCGGCCCAGAAGGCGCCGCCGCCCGCGGCGCTGTGGCTGACGCTGGCCGTCAGGCCCAGGTAGGCGACGGCGCCCGCCAGGCCGGCCGCCGCGAGGAGACGCCGGGCGTAGAGCGGGACGAGGAGCAACGCGAGCAGCGATAGGATCGGCACCAGCAGCGCGAGGTTCCGCAGCAGCCAGCGGCCGCCCCAACGCGTGTCGAGGGCGTCGCCGACGCCCACGTCGACATTCGAGGCCTGCAGCAGCAGCTCCGCGGCGCCGGCGCCGGCGAGCACGACCAGCGCGCCGCCCGCGACGATGACCGCCCTTCTGTCCATCGCCCGGCGCGCCCGCTCGCCGGCTGCGCCGGCCAAGCCCGGCGTCACGTAGGCGATGAAGGCGAAGGCGCCGGCCAAGAGGCTGCCGCCGGCGAGGAGCAGCGCCTTGGCCGCGACGCGCTCCGGCTTCGCGCCCGTCCCGGCGACCTGGGTGCCGGCGGCGACCGGCCGGCCGGCCGGGACGCTGCCGTCCGGGTTGAGAATCGTCAGCGGGTAGGAGCCGCTGACGCGGTGTCCGTCCACTGTGGAGACGGTCTCCCAGAGGATGGTGACGTAGCCGGGCGAGAGGGGCTTCAGGAAAACGTGGAGGGCGGCCTCGTCCGCGGCGTCGAACTCGACGCGCTCGTCGACGCGCTCGCCGTTCTGGTCGACGACGCGGGCGCCGCTGAGCTTGCGCTCCAGCGGCTCGCTGAAGTAGAGGGTCAGCTCCGTCGGCGGCTCGCGCAGCTGGGCGTTGACCGGCGGGTCGGCGCGGACGAGGAGCGCGTGCGCGCCCGCCGGCCGACTCGCCGAGGCGAGGGCGGTGGCTGCTGCCAGCGCCAGGGCCGGCAGCAGCCACCGCAGCCTCAGGCGCCTAGGCGCGGGCGCCGAGGAGGCGGCCACCGATCCCGCCAACGACTACAGCCGCCGCTACGCCGACGATGAGGCCCCAGAGGGGCACGCCGTCATCACCATCCGTCTCGACACTGAACGTCTTCGACGCGACGACCGGCGGCGAGAACGGCGTGTGGTCGTCGTAGAAGACAGCCACACTGACCGTGTGCCTGCCGGGCGAGAGGTTCGTGAACTTGAACTCGTCCTCGAACCACATAGCCGGGTTCTCAACCAGGCCTCCCTCCCGTGAAGAGTCGTCCGTGTCCACGTCGTGACCAGCCATCGGCGTCTCAGCCATCTCGTCCTCGTGGCTTGCTTCCTCATCTTCGTGGTCGTCGCCCAGGACGTCCAGCGGCACCTTGTCGAGGTAGACGTGGTAGTGGCCAAAGAGCGGGTCGCGGCCCGAGCCCGTGGGCGCACGCGGCGTGAAGCCGGAAGGCATGATCGTCAGGGTTGCCGCCGAGCCGTCGACGACAGCCGGGATCGATATCTCGATTGAGGCCGCTGTCGTGCCCTCGGCGTGCCCTGCGGCTGGACAGTCGGCGCCGCCGTCGAGCGCCATGCCTCCCGAGACGGCGGCGTCGGCGGCCGCCTGGCCGACAAAGAAGACGTGGCAGCCGGCGAAGACCTCACCGTCCGCGTCGTCGTGGGTGCTCCAGTGGACCAGGTAGCGCCCCGGGCCGAGTCCGCCAGCCAGGGTGACGCTCATCTGCAGGCGGTCGGCGCTAATGGTCGCGTCGCCTGTGTCGACGCGAGTGCCCTGGGCGTCGGTTACATGGAGAAAGGTCCAGTTCGGGTCGCGGCGCAGCTCGGCCGCGAACCAGCCGTCCACCTTGGCCGGCGCGGCGCTGAGGACGGCGCCGGGCGCCGGATCGAAGCGGACGGGACGCGAGTGGGCGAAGACGCCCTGGGCGCCGATCGCGACGATGCCGATCAAGGCGGCAGCGAGGCCGCCGCCAGCGAGCTTCCGGAGCAAGTTGACCTCCTAGGCAAGCTAAATGAACGTAGAGGCCTC
>DATBWN010000164.1:0-3114 GCA_036514755.1 Dehalococcoidia bacterium
CGCGCCGTCCGCGAAGAAATCGTCGCGCAGCACCTCCATGAGGACGAAGGTGTGGTCGCCGCGACGCGAGACGCCGTAGTGGCGAAAGCCCGCCTTCTCGAAGCAGCGCTGCGCTCGCAGGTTCCAGTCCAGCGTCTTCAAGTAGACGCGCTCCAGGTTCAGCGCCTCGAAGATGTAGGCGATGAACGTCCTGATCAGGTCCGTCCCGTAGCCGCGGCCCCAGTACTCCCGCAGGCCGATGGTGACGCCGATCTCCGCCTCGCGCCGCTGATAGTCGACGTTGTAGTACATGACGTTGCCGATGTGCCGGCCCTCCAGGTCCTCGACGGCGAGCGTGCGGCGGTAGGGGCTGGGGTAGGCGAGCTCGTCGCTGAAGACCGCGAGGTAGTCGGAGAGGCGGCCGCTGTAGGGCTTGGCGGCGTCGAAGGCGGCCAGCTCAGGGTCGCGGCGCCAGACGTAGTCCTCCTCCGCGTCCGGCAGCGTCTTGGCGCGCAGGACGACGAGCCTGCCGCGGGCGACCTCACCCTGAACTACGGCGGTCACGCGGTCTCTTCCTCCCCTTGGTCGCCCGCCATCTCGACGGCCTGGCGCAGCATGCGCGCCTCGTTCTCATAGGTTAGCAGCTTCAGCGCCTCCGGCACGGAGACCCAGCGCACCTCGTCGAACTCGTGGTCGTGCAGGCTCGGGTCGCCGCCGATGGGGCGCAGCAGGTAGTGGCGCACCGTCTTGTTATAGCGCACGCCCTCCTGCGGCCGCGAGAACCAGTAGCGGATCTCGCCGACGAGGCCCGCCACCTCCACCTCGACCCCGGTCTCCTCGCGCACCTCCCGCACAGCCGCCTGCTCCAGGGATTCGCCTGGCTCCGGCGTGCCCTTGGGCAGCGCCCAGAGCCTATCGGCGCCGCGGCCGCAGAGCAGCACCTGGAGCGCGCCGGCGTCCCGTCGCACCACGACACCGCCCGCGGACCTTACCCTCTCGGTGCGCAAGGAGGAGGCCATCTCTCAGAGCGGGTTGAGGGGGTCGTCATGGAAGGAGAGCTCGCTCATCGCCTCCTCCACTGCTTCGCGCAGGGCGTCGTCGCCCTCGTAGAGGACGCCCTGGAGGGCGACGCGGGCCCGCTTGCCGCCGATCTCGCCCAGGGCGTGGACGGCCGCCAGCCGCACCTCCGGGTCCGGGTCTTCGATGGCGACGCGCTTCAGCGGCGGGATGGCCGATTCGTCGCCGATCTCGCCCGCGGCGAAGGCCGCCGCGTGGCGCATCTCCGGCGCCCGGTTCTCCAGCTCGCCGATGATGACGGGCAGCCAGGTCTCGCTGCAGCTCCGGCCCATGGCGTCTACGGCGCCGACCTTCAGCCAGAGGCTCTCCTCGCCGTAGATGCTCTCGATGAGGTTGTCAGTCTCGTCGCCGCTGAGCGCGCCCAGCGCCTCGACGGCGCGCGCCCGCACGCGCTCGTCTTCATCCGCGTCCTCGGCGCTCTCGATGAGGGTGGCGCGGATCGCCTCGGCATCGTCGTCGCGCAGGAAGCCGAGCTCCGCGGCCAGGGCGTAACGTCCGAGGGCGATGGCGCCCTCGCGCCGGACGCCGGCGTCGGCGTCGTTGCGCAGCAGGTCGGCGAGCACGGCGATGAGGTCGCGTCCCTCGTACTCGGCGAGGCCGCGCAGGGCAGCGGCGCGCACGTTGGCGTCACCGTCCGCCAGCGCCGTCTTGAAGACCGCTTCGAAGTTGAGGTCGACGTTGTCCTCCGCCAGCTCCGTCAGCTCCGAGACGATGCTGAAGCGGCGCTCCGGGACGATGGACGGCCAGGCGTCGGCCAGGCGGCTCGCGTCGGCCGCGTCGAGGTCGGAGAGGTCGGCGAGCTGGCGGGCGGAGAGCCGTTTCGACGGGTCGCTTAGCTCGTCGATCTCAGATTCGAGGGCCATACCACTTCAATATTCGGACGCGGCTCAGGGGCTGTCAAACGAGGCCGTAGCTGCAGACCTTCAGGTCTGCCTGGTGGTACGGACAGGTCTGAAGACCTGCAGCTACTCGCCCTCGGCCTTCGCGGCGCGGGCCATCAGGTCGCGACCTGCGTCTGCTGGCGCTTTGCCGCCGCAGAGGACGGCGTGCAGCGCCTCGCAGATCGGCATCTCAACGCCGAAGCGAGCCGCCAGGACCGGTACCGCGCGCGCCGTCGCGGCGCCCTCGACGACGCCCTCGATGGACGCCAGCGCCGCCTCCAGGCCGAGGCCCTGCGCCAAGGCCAGCCCCAGGCGCCGGTTGCGCGAGAGGTTGCTCTCGCAGGAGAGGACGAGGTCGCCGATGCCGGCGAGGCCGAGGAAGGTGCGCGCCTGCGCCCCCGCCGCGACGCCGAGGCGCGCGATCTCGGCCAGGGAGCGCGTGATCAGCGCCGCCTTGGCGTTCTCGCCGTAGCCCAGACCGTCCGCCAGCCCGCAGGCGATGGCGATGACGTTCTTCAGCGCGCCGCCTATCTCGACGCCGACGACGTCGTCGCTGGTGTAGACGCGAAAGGTCGGGCCGTTGAGCAGCGACTGTAGCCAGCGAGCGCGCTCGGCGTCACGTCCGGCGACGACCGTCGCCGCCGGCAGGCCGGCCGCGATCTCGCCGGCGAAGTTGGGGCCGGAGAGCGCCAGCACGCGCTCCTCGTCGACGCCGGACGTGATGATGACCTGCGACATGCGCAGGCAGGTGTCGGTCTCGATGCCCTTGACGGCGCTGAGGACGGCGGCGTCGGCGCGAACGTGCGGGGCGAGGCGCTCCAGGTTCGCCCGCAGGCTGGCCGACGGCACCGCGAGGAGGACGAGGTCGGCCTCGCGCAAGACGTCGTCGTCAGCGCTGACATGCAGCGATTCAGGAAACGCGAGGCCGGGGCGGTGGCGCTTGTTCTGGCGTGCCGCCTGCAGCTCGGCCGCTTCCGCTCCGGTGCGCGCCCAGAGCGTCACCTTGCTGCCGTTGCGCGCCAGGAGGACGGCCAGCGTCGTGCCCCAGCTCGTCGTGCCGACGACCGCTGCCCGCGTCATCGCGCCTCCCCGGTCCTTCCCGCAGGGGAAGGACGGCGCTCGCCGCCCTGACCGAGCTTCCGCTCCGTGCCGGCGCGCAGGCGCGTGATGTTGTCGT
>DATBWN010000165.1:0-11105 GCA_036514755.1 Dehalococcoidia bacterium
GGTGCACCTGCACAACATCCGCGACTACGCCGCCGACCGCCACCAGGTGGTCGACGACTACGCCTACGGCGGCGGGCCCGGCATGTTGATGAAGCCGGAGCCGCTGGCCGCCGCCATCGAGGCGGTGCGGGCGATGGCCCAGCCGGCGGGTCGCGCGGTTCTGCTGACGCCGCAGGGCCGTCTGCTGAACCAGGGTGTCGTCGACGAGCTGACCGGCGAGGCGCGCCTCGTCCTCGTCTGCGGCCACTACGAGGGCGTTGACGAGCGTGTCCGCGAGCACCTCGTCGACGACGAGATCAGCATCGGCGACTACGTCCTCTCCGGCGGCGAGCTGGCCGCCATGGTCATTATCGACGCCGTCGTGCGCCGGCTGCCGGGGACGCTGGGCTCGGCGGAGTCGCTGCTGGAGGAGACGCACGCGGACGGGCTGCTGGAGTACCCGCAGTACACGCGGCCGGCCGATTTTCGCGGTTGGCGGGTTCCCGATATACTGCTATCCGGCAACCACGGCGAGATCGCCCGCTGGCGCCGGCGGCAGCGGGTCATCCGCACGGCGCGGCGCCGCCCCGACCTCTTGGCGAAGGCCTGTCTCTCCGACGACGAACGGCGGCTAGCAGACGAGGCGCTTCGCGGCGGGGGTACAGGGGGCGGAGCCCCCTGACGGGGGCATGGGGTGTCCCCCCAGCCTTCCTCAAATGAAGCGGAGCAGCGCGGGAGCTCACAGCCGCTGGCGAATAGGATGAAGGACTGAACCATGGACGCAAGCACGCTCTCCAACGCGAAGGAGAACCCCAACATCGGCGACTTCGGCCCCGGCGACCGGGTGCGCGTCAGCGCCAAGGTCGTCGAGGGCGACCGTGAGCGCATCCAGGTCTTCGAGGGCGACGTGATCCGCGTGCGCAGCAGCGGCCCGGCATCGACGTTCACGGTGCGGAAGATCGCCAGCGGCGTCGGCGTGGAGCGGACGTTCCTGCGCCACTCGCCCCGCCTCGACAAGGTGGAGGTCGTGCGGGAGGGCAAGGTGCGCAGGGCGCGGCTCTACTACCTGCGTGGCCTGCGCGGCCGGGCGGCGCGCATCAAGGAAAAGGTGCGGGCGCGGTAGGCCCTAGCCCCTAACCCCTGACCCCCAACCCCCGGCATAAGGCATAGGGCATAAGACACCCCTGTGCTCTGCACTCTGCACTCTGCACTCTGCCCTGTGTACTCTATAGAACAAATGGCCTTCGTAGAGGTGGCGGTCAACTCCGGCCTGCCCCACCGGCAGACCTTCAGCTACGCCGTGCCGGAGGGCATAACGCTCGCGGCCGGCGACGCCGTCCTCGTGCCCTTCGGCAGGCGGACGCTGCAGGGCATCGTCATGGACGTCGTCGACGTGCCGGCCTTCCCCGACCCGAAGCCCGTGGAGGCGCGCATGGGCGACCGGCCCGTCGTGTCGGCCGAGCGAGTAGATCTGGCGCGCTGGCTGGCGGACTACTACCTGGCGCCGCTGTTCAGCGCCGTGGCGCTGATGCTGCCGCCCGGCTTCGAGCAGCGGCCCCTGACCTTCTACGAACCGCTGGCGACGACCGAGGAGCTGGACACCCGCCCCCTTCCGCCGCGCCAGCGCGCCGTGCTGGCGTATCTCGTCGAGCGCGGCCGCTGCGAGGCGAGGGAGATCGAGCGCGAGGTCGGGCTCAGCGGCGTCGCGACCGCGCTCTCCCAGCTGGCGCAGCGGGGGCTCGTGCGGCGCAGCTACGCCCTGGCGCGGCCGGCTGTGCGGGCGAAGACGATACGTTATGTCGACCTCGTCGCGCCGAAGGCGCGGGCGGAGGCCGCCATCGAGGAGCTGAAAGCGAAGCGACGGCGCCGGGCCGCGTCCGCCCTGCGCCTGCTCCTCGACGCCGGCGGGCTGCCGGCCTCCGAGCTGCGCCTGCGGGCCGGCGCCGGCCGCGACGTGCTGGCGCCGCTGGTCGAGGCGGGGCTCGTCGCCGTGCGACAGGCGGCCGTCGAGCGCGACCCGCTGGCCGGCCGCCACTACGAGCACCGCCCGGCGCCGCCGTTGACCGCCGAGCAGGCGGCGACCTTCGTGCCGGTCGCCCAGGCGCTGGACGAGCGCCGGTCTCAGGCGTTCCTTCTGCACGGCGTGACGGGCAGCGGCAAGACCGAGGTCTACCTGCGGGCCCTGGAGCAGGCCATCGGGCTGGGCAGGCGGGCCATCGTCATGGTGCCGGAGATCGCGCTGACGCCGCAGACGGTGCGGCGCTTCGCCGAGCGCTTCCCGGGCCAGGTGGCGGTGCTGCACAGCGGCCTCTCCCAGGGTGAGCTCTTCGACCAGTGGCACGGCATCGCCCAGGGGCGCTACGCCGTCGTCATTGGCAGCCGGTCGTCCGTCTTCGCGCCCCAGCCGGACCTCGGCCTCATCGTCATCGACGAGGAGCACGAGTGGACCTACAAGCAGCAGGACCAGACGCCCCGTTACGACGCGCGCGAGGCAGCGGCGCGGCTCGCGGCGCTGACCGGCGCCGTCCTCATCCTCGGCAGCGCGACGCCGGACGTCGTCAGCTACCAGCGCGCGCTGTGGGGTCGCTATCGGCTGCTGGAGCTGAAGGAGCGCGTGCGGCCTGTAGTCGACGCGACGGGCGCCGTCGTCGGCGTCAGCACCTCGACCGTGCTGCCGCCGGTCGAGGTCGTCGACATGCGCGAGGAGCTGAAGTCGGGCAACCGGTCGATCTTCAGCCGGGCGCTGCAGCTAGGCCTGTACCAGACGCTCGAGCGCGGCGAGCAGGCTATCCTCTTTCTCAATCGACGCGGCACGGCGGGCTTCCTCCAGTGCCGCGACTGCGGTTTCGTGCCCCAGTGCTCCGCCTGCGCTATCGCTCTCGGCTATCACCGGCACATCGCTAGAGACGGCACCGAGGTCGAGCGGCTGCTCTGCCACCAGTGCAACCGCGGCCGCAGCGTCTACGAGCGCTGCCCGATGTGCGGCGGCGCCCGCCTGCGGCCCATGGGCCTCGGTGTCGAGCGCGTGGAGGAGTCGGTGCGGGAGCATCTGCCGAGCGTGCGGACGCTGCGCTGGGACCGGGACGTGACACAGGGCCGCCACGCCCACGAGCAGATCCTCGCCAGCTTCCTGGAGGGCGAGGCGGACGTGCTCATCGGCACGCAGATGGTGGCAAAAGGGCTGGACCTGCCGGCCGTGACGCTGGTGGGCGTGATCAGCGCCGACATCGGCCTGCACATCCCGGACTTCCGCTCGGCGGAGCGCACCTTCCAGCTGCTGACGCAGGTGGCGGGCCGCGCCGGGCGCATCGCGGCGAGCGAAGGCGGGCCGCCGAAGGGCCGCGTCGTCATCCAGACCTACACGCCGGACAGCTACGCCATCGTCGCGGCGGCCCAGCACGACTACGCCGCGTTCTTCGCGAAGGAGATCGAGCTGCGGCGGGAGGAGGCGTACCCGCCCTTCGTGCGTCTGGCGGCGTTGGTCTACTCGCACACCAACACGGAGTACGGGCTGCGCCAGGCGGAGCGGCTGGCGCGCCAGCTGCGGGCGCGGGCCTCGGAGCGCGGCCTGCCGGGCGTCGAAGTGCTGGGGCCGGCGCCGCCCTACGTGCCGAAGTGGCACGGCCGCACGCGCTGGCAGATCACGCTGCGGTCGCCGGAGCCCGTCGATCTGCTGGGCGACCTCGCCCTGCCCGAGGGCTGGACGCTGGACGTCGACCCAGCGTCGCTGGCCTAGGGTGTCGGCTGGACGCGCCGCCGATTCGAGCGCGCACACCTCAGGTCCAAAGGCGGAGACACATGGTTGCCCACTCGCATGGTGGAGTTGTATACTTGCGCAAGTACTCAACTTATGGACGCGGTCTTTGCAGAGTTCGCCCGTATTACCGCCGCGCTCGCGACGCCGAGCCGGCTCAAGCTACTTGATCGGCTCTGCCAGGGCGAGCAGACCGTCGACCAGCTGGCTGAGAGTACCGGCCTGAACGTGCCGAACGCATCCCGTCACCTTCGACTGCTGGCTGAGTGCCGCCTGGCGGCGGTCCGCCGCGACCCGCCGTATGTGTACTACCGGGTAGCTGGCGAAGACGTGGTCAAGTTTTGGTTTGCGCTTCGCGACCTCGCCCGTGGCCAGCTGGCGGAGATCGATCGCATCGTCGCCGACCTGGTAGGCGGCCCAGAGCCTCTCGCTCCCCTTAGGAGGGACGAGCTCATCGCGCGGATGAGTACCGGCGAAGTTCTGCTGGTGGACGTGCGCCCCGAGCCAGAGTTTCGGGCGGGCCACATTCGCGGCGCGATCTCCGTCCCGCTGGAAGCGCTGGAAGCGCGCCTCGCGGGAATGACGCCGGACCGGGCAATCGTGGCGTACTGCCGCGGGCCGTACTGCATGCTCGCCGTCGACGCCGTGAGAGCGCTACGCGCGAGGGGCTTCCAGGCAGTCAGACTGGAAGACGGCTTCCCCGAGTGGAAGGCAGCGGGCCTTCCGGTCGAGGCAGCGTAGGGGTACAAAGATGCTGCGCACCTTGAAGTCAGGCGTCACCACCCTCGCAGGTCGGTTGACGCTGAGGACCCCGTCCGTGCTCATCATCTTGAGTCACGCCCCCTTTGACGGCGACACGACCTGGAACGCGCTTCGCCTCGCCGGCACGCTCGTCGAGCGCCGCGTGCCGACGCGGATCTTCGTCATGAACGACGCCATCGATTTAGTTCGGAGCGGCGGCATGCCGGAGGGGGCGGAGTTCGATCTCCAGGCGATGCTGCGGGACCTTGTCACGAAGGGCGCCGGCGTGAAGGTCTGCACCACCTGCGTCAACCGCTGCGGCATCGGCCGCGGAGAGATCATCCCCGAGGCCATCATGGCCACCATGGGGGACCTTGCCGCCTGGATCGTCGAGAGCGACCGCGCGGTCGTGTTCTAGAGGCAGCCTGGTTCCTGGCAACGGGAGCGCTCGCGCCTTCAGCTAAGGGGAGGCCTGGGCTAGAATAGGCCTGTCCTGAGCCTGCTCGCCCGAGCAGAGTCCAAGGCTCGCAGGGCTGTCGAGGGTCCGAGAGGGGAATGGCGATCCTGCCCATCGTGCGCGTGCCGGAGCCCGTGCTCCGCCAGAAGGCGAAGAAGATCAGGAAGATCGACGCCTCCATCCAGAAGATCATCGACGACATGGTCGAGACGATGTACGACGCCCGCGGCGTCGGGCTGGCGGCGAACCAGGTGGGCCTGGCGCTGCGCCTCTGCGTCATCCACGTCCCGGGCGAGGAGTTGGTGACACTCGTCAACCCGCAGATCGTCCGGCGCAGCGGCACGCGCGAGTGCCCCGGCGAGGGCTGCCTCTCGCTGCCGGGCTATCGCGGCGATGTGCCGCGCTCAGAGAAGGTCGTCGTCAAGGGGCTGAACCGCGACGGCCGGCCGGTGCGCTACCACGCCAGCGACCTCTTCGCCGAGGCGATCGAGCACGAGGTCGACCACCTGAACGGGACGCTGTACTTCGACTACCTGGACGGCATCGATAAGCTCATCCCCGTGCGCGTCGACGAACGGGAGGAAGAGGAGGAGGGCGCGGCGAGCAGCCCTTCCTAAGAAGGAAGAGCCGCTCCGTCCGAGATGATCGTCGCCGTCGGCCCTTCGACAAGCCCAGGGCAGGCTCCTCGATGAGTCTCGGGAAAGGCCCCGCAGCTGTGCGCCCAGAGCAAGAAGCCATCGACCCGGAGCTGCGCCGCCTGCTTGCCGCGGTGCGAGAGGCGGCGCCGGACGCCTACCTGGTGGGCGGCGGCGTGCGCGACGTCCTCCTCGGGCGCCGGCCCGTCGACCTCGATTTCGTCCTGGCCGGCGACGTGGGCGCGGCAGCGGAGGCGATCGCCGAGGCGCTGGCGGGCAGCGCCTTCCCGCTGGACGCCGAGCGCGGCCAGCTCCGCGTCGTTCTGCCCGAGCCCGCAGCGGTGCGCGAGATCGACCTCTCGCGCCTCGAGGATGGCATCGAGGCGGACCTGGCGCGGCGCGACTTCACCCTCAACGCCCTGGCGGCGCCCATCGAGGCGGACGGCAGCCTGGGCGAGGTCATCGACACTACGGGCGGCGTCGCCGACCTGCGGGCGCGGCGTGTGCGCCTTGTCGGCGAGCGGGCGCTGGCCGACGACCCGCTGCGCCTGCTGCGCGCCGCGCGCCTGGCCGTCGAGCTCGACTTCGAGCTGGACGAAGGGACGGCGCAGGCGGTGCGGGCGCGCGCGGCGAACGTCCACGCCGCCGCGCCGGAGCGCCAGCGCGACGAGCTGGCGCGCATCTTCGCGACGCCGAGGGCGGCCGCCGGCCTGCGCCTGCTGGACGCGCTGGGGCTCCTCGCAGAGCTGCTGCCGGAGGTCGCGGCGGGGCGGGGTGTCGAGCAGCCGCATGTGCACCACTGGGACGTCTTCGACCACTCGATTGAGACGGTGGCGGCGCTGGACGCGCTCTTGACGGAGGTAGGGCCGCAGCTTGCTGCGCCCCTACCGGCCCCGTCCTGGCTGCGTCAAGCCTTCCGCGATGGCCTCGCCTGGTTCGCTCTGCGGCCCTACATGGACGAGGCGGTCGGCGGCAGCAGCCGGCGCGTGCTGCTCAAGCTCGCCGCGCTCCTGCACGATGTCGCTAAGCCGGAGACGAAGTCGGTCGAGCCGGACGGCCGCGTGCGCTTCCTCGGCCACGCGGACGTCGGCGCCGCGAAAGCGGAGCGCATCTGCGAGCGCCTGCGCTTCGGCGGGCGCGAGACGCGTTTCGTGGCGCGCCTGGTGGAGGAGCACCTGCGGCCGACGCAGCTCTCGCAGGAGGGCCCGCCCAGCCAGCGCGCCGTCTATCGCTTCTTCCGCGACCTTGGCGGCGCGGCGCCGGCCTGCCTCATCCTCAGCCTGGCGGACGGCGTCGCGGCAGCCGGCCCGCGCCTGACGACGGAGCGCTGGCAGGGGCACGTCGCTTACGTCAGCTACGTCCTCAGGCAGGCGGAGGCGCAGGCGGCGGCCGTGGCGCGGACGCCGCGGCTGCTCAGCGGCCACGACCTGATGGAGGCGCTGGACTTGGCGCCGGGGCCGCTCATCGGGCGGCTGCTGGCGGCCGTCGAGGAGGCGGCCGGCGCCGGCGAGATCGCGACGCCGGAGGAGGCGCTGGCCTACGCGGCGAGGCTGCTGGCCTCCAGAGGGGGAGAGGTCGCGCCTTGAGCGACGCAACGACCTCTCCCCCGGCTACCGCCTCCCCCTCTCCGATTTCGGAGAGGGGGCCCGCACAAGAGAGCGCAAACAGGAACAGGTCGCGCGAGTGGGGGACGAGCCCTGAGCTGTGGGAACGCCTCAAGCCTCTTGCGCGAGAGAAGCGCCACTTGCCGACTCAGGCAGAAGACAAGCTCTGGCAGGTGCTCAGGCGCCGCCAGGTGGCCGGGTTCCACTTCCGGCGGCAGCATTCAATCGATCGGTTCATCGTCGACTTCTACTGCCCATCTGCTTGCCTCGTCGTTGAGGTTGATGGGCCGATCCACAGGCGCACGAGCGAGGATGACCGAACCCGCCAGGAGTTCATCGAAAGCCTGGGCCTGCGGGTCTTGAGGTTTGAAAACGAGCAGGTCGTCTCGAACACGGAGAGCGTGCTCGACCAGATTCAGAAGGCAGTGACAGGTTCTAAGCGGCTCCCCCTCTCCGCAGGCGGAGAGGGGGAAAAAGGGGGAGAGGTCGCGCCTTGAGCGACGCCAGCCTCATCTCCGCCGTCGTCATCGCCATCGTCGCCTTCGTCTACGCGACGGTGATCCGGCCGGCGCGCAAGGAGCAGGAGCGACACCGCCATGAAATGCGCAACCTGCGCACCGGCGACGAGGTGCTGACGACCTCAAACTTCGTCGCGCGGGTCAAGGACATCCAGATCGGCGAGGACGGCCAGACGCGCATCGCCCTGGAGCTGGCGGACGGCGTCGTCATCAGCGCTTTGCCGGGCGCCGTCCTGCGACGCCTCGGTTCGGAGACGAAGGCTGCCCCGGAGGCGGCGCCCGAGAAGCATGAGGCGGCCCGCTCATGAGGGAGCGCTCCACCCGCCTGCTGCTCCTCTTCGTCGTTGTCCTGACGACGTTCTCCTTCTTCGTCACCTGGCCGTCGAACCCGAAGCGCTACCTGCCGGACTTCATCCCCTGGCCGGTGGAGGATTGCGTCGGCGGCATCTGCATCGGCAAGGGCATCGACATCTTCGGCATCGAGCGGCGGGAGATGCGCCTGGGCCTCGACCTGCGCGGCGGCACGCGCCTCGTCCTCGAAGCTGATATCTCCGGCCAGCCAGACGTCGACCTGAACGAGGCGCTAGACACCGCCGTCGACGTCGTCGAGCGGCGCGTGAACGCCTTCGGCGTGGCGGAGTCGATCACCGAGCGCGTAGGCGCCAACCGGCTCTCGGTGCAGCTGCCCGGCATCTCCAGCGACGAGGCCGTGGACAAGATCGGCCGCACGGCCCAGCTGCAGTTCATGGAGCTGGCGCTAGCCGCCAACGGCGAGGTGATCTTCGTGCAGCTGGACGGCACGACGACGACGCAGCCGCTTTCGACCGTGCTGGCGAATGAGCTGCTCATCCAGGAGGCGCAGTACGTGCCGGTGACCGTGGTGGACGAGCAGGGCGTGCGACTCGAGATCAGCGGCGCCTTCCTGGACCGGGGCGACATCTTCGTCGACCGCAACGCCGCCGGCCTGCCGCAGCTCAACTTCGGCATGAACGACGAGGGTGCGAAGCTGCTCAGCCAGGCGACGGCGCGCCTCTCCAACCCGCCGCAGCCCATGGCTTTCTTCCTGGACAACGAGCCGATCCGCGGCGCCGACGGCTTCGTCATCGCCCCGCGCGTCCGCAGCCAGATCTCGGACAACGGCGTCATCGACGGCCTGACGCTGGGCGACGCTCAGACGCTGGCTAAGCTCCTGCGCAGCGGCGCCTTCCCGATACCGCTGCGCGTCGTGCAGGTGGAAGACGTGGACGCGACGCTGGGCGACCAGGCGGTCGTGGACTCGGTGCAGGCGGGACTCATCGCCATCGTCGTCGTCATGGCGTTCATGGTGCTCTACTACCGGCTGCCGGGCGTCCTGGCGGCGCTGGCGCTCTTCGTCTACGTCTCGCTGACGCTGGCCGTGTTCAAGCTGGCGCCGGTGACCATCACCTCGGCGGGCATGGCGGCGTTCGTGCTCTCCGTCGGCATGGCCGTGGACGCCAACGTCCTCATCTTCGAGCGGATGAAGGAGGAGCTGCGCGTTGGCCGCAGCCTGGTGGGCGCCATCGACACCGGCTTCGCCCGCGCCTGGACGTCGATCCGCGACAGCAACGTCTCGACGTTGATCACGTGCGTGATCCTCTACTGGTTCGGCGACCAGTTCGGCGCCTCGCTGGTGAAGGGCTTCGCGCTGACGCTGGCGCTCGGCGTCCTCGTCAGCATGTTCTCCGCGATCACGGTAACGCGCACCTTCCTGCACGCTCTGGTCGGCACGACGGTGATGCGCCACCTCTGGCTCTTTGGCAGCGACGTGGCGGCGGCGCGCGGCGCCGCGCCGGCGGCGGGCCTTCGCCCCGCGGCGGCCCGAGGCGGCACCCAGGAGGGCGCGGAGCCATGATCGATTTCGTCGGCAAGCGCCTCTGGTTCTACATCTTCTCGATGCTGATCATCCTGCCGGGGCTGGTGTCGCTGCTCCTGCCGGACGGCCTGCGCCAGGGCATCGAGTTCTCAAGCGGCACGACGTTCACGCTGCGCTTCGCCGAGCCTGTGGGCGAGGACGCGCTGCGGTCGGCCCTGGCGGAGCTCGGCCACGCGGGCGCCCGCATCCAGAAGACGGCGGAGGGCCGCCTGCTGGTGCGAACCGACCTCATCGAAGGGGCGAGCGAGGCGCCGCCCTTCGGCCCGGCGCTGCCGTCCGAGCGGGAGGAGCTGGAAACAGCGCTCCAGGAGCGCTTCGGCCCGCTCCTGGACAGCGACGGTAACGTCGCGAACCGGTTCCTCGAGTTCTCGTCCGTCTCGCCGTCCGTCTCGTCCGACATCGGCCGCAACGCGGCCCTCGCCGTGGTGGCGGCCTCGGTGGCGATCCTCATCTATATCACGCTGACCTTCGCCAGCGTGCCAAAGCCGATCCGCTACGGCGCCTCCGCCATCTTCGCCCTCGCCCACGACATCCTGGTCGTGCTAGGCGCCGCCTCCATCCTGGGGCGCCTCTTCGACTTCGAGATCGACACGCTGTTCATCACGGCGACGCTGACCATCGTCGGCTTCAGCGTGCACGACTCCATCGTCGTCTTCGACCGGGTGCGGGAGAACGTGCGCCGGGCGGAGGCGGCGGGCCTGGACGTGCGCCTGGCGGACGCCGTGAACGCCAGCCTGAACCAGACGCTGGGACGGTCGCTGAACACGTCGATTACGGTGGTGCTGACGCTGGTGGCGCTGATCCTCCTCGGCGGCGAGACGATCCGCGACTTCCTGATCATCATGCTCATCGGCTTGGTGAGCGGCACGTACAGCTCGATCTTCGTCGCGAGCCAGATTCTGGTCTCCTGGGACGAGGGCGACCTGCCAAAGCTGCTGCGCGGGGAGCCGGCTGAAGAGGCGGCGTAGACGAAGCGCCATTCGACGAGTTCAGGACGAAACGGAATCAGTTCCACGTTCGTGGTGAGCCTGTCGAACCACGATTCCTGATCCTGCAGAGCGTCCTTCGACAGGCTCAGGACGAACGGGTTTGCTTCTCGCTAAGGCCGACACTCGCTCCCAATTGCCATCAATCAGCGCTTGCTTCTTGGCGTGAGACCAGCCCTTGATCTGTCGTTCGGCTGAAAGGGCCTCGTACCGTTAGGGGAACTCAGCCGCCCATGCCAGTGTGGCCGGCAGACGAGACGAAGTGTAGCCGGGCACCTTGCCCGCCAGATGCGCCGACAGGCGGTTCTTCAAATCCTCGGTGTGGCCTGCGTAGAACGAGCCCTCACTGCATCGAAGAATGTAGACCCAGAAGCTCATCGAGTTTCAAGAACGTTCGTGGTGAGCCTGTCGAACCACGATTCCTGATCCTGCAGAGCGTCCTTCGACAGGCTCAGGACGAACGGGGTTGGTGGCATAGTAGTCGAAATGGCACAGTCCATCATCCACGAGACGGTGCGCGGCTTCGAGCTGCGGCTG
>DATBWN010000166.1:0-2118 GCA_036514755.1 Dehalococcoidia bacterium
GCGCGGGGCGTGTCCTACATGATCGACAACTGCTCAACGACCGCGAGGCTGGGCGCGCGCAAGTGGGCGTGCCGTTTCGACTACGTGCTGACCGAGCAGGCCTACGTCCAAATCGACGAGAAGCAAGAGTTCGACCAGTCGCTCGTTCCGGCGTTCAGGGACCACCAGATTCACAACGTGATCGCCGCCTGCGCCAGGCTCCGGCCGGAGGTGGACATCTTTGTGGAATAAGGGGCTGCTGCCGGGGTGCAGGGGCGCGGCCCCTGCCGGGGGGTTGGGGGTGTCCCCCAAATCCCTCTTCTTATCAGAGGCGGAGCAGACCGAGAGGGATGCGAAGCCGGAAGTAGCAAACAGAATGAGAACAAAGGGAATGCGTCTCAGACTCCTCCGGCCCTCCCCGACGTTGTCGGGGGAGGGCCCGCAGGAACGATGCCGCGGGTTTCAACCCGCGGTGTACGAGCGAAAACAGGAGGTCTGAGACCCATGTCTGACAAGGTACTGATTTTCGATACGAGCCTGCGCGACGGCGAGCAGTCGCCCGGCGTCGCCTTCAACATCCACGACAAGATCGAGATCGCCCAGCAGCTGCAGCGCCTCGGCGTCGACATCATCGAGGCCGGCTTCCCCGCCAGCTCGCCCGGCGACTTCGAGGCGGTGAAGGCCGTGGCCAGGGAGGTGCGGGGGTCGCGCATCGCCGGCCTGGCGCGCGCCGTCCAGCGCGACGTGGACACGTGCTACGAGGCGGTGAAGGACGCCGCGGCGCCGCGAATCCACGTCTTCCTCTCGACGTCCGACATCCATCTCATGCACCAGCTCGCCAAGGACCGCGAGACGGTGCGCGAGATGGCGCGGACGATGGTCGCGCGCGCCCGCGGCTACGTCGAGGACGTCGAGTTCAGCCCGATGGACGCCACCCGCTCTGAGTGGGAGTACGTCTACCACATGCTGGAGGACGTCATTGACGCGGGCGCGACGACGGTGAACATCCCGGACACGGTCGGCTACACGACGCCGGAGGAGTTCAGCGCCTTCATCAACGGCATCCTGGCGAACGTGCGCAACATCCACAAGGCGACGATCTCCGTCCACTGCCATAACGACCTCGGTCTCGCCGTGGCGAACAGCCTGGCGGCGGTGCGCGCCGGCGCCCGCCAGGTCGAGACCTGCATCAACGGCATCGGCGAGCGCGCCGGCAACGCCGCGCTGGAGGAGGTCGTCATGGCGATCAAGACGCGCGGCGACTTCTTCGGCCTGGAGACGAACGTGAAGTCGCGCGAGCTCTACCGCACCTCCCGCCTCGTCTCCGACCTGACGGGCATGGTGGTGCAGCCGAACAAGGCCATCGTCGGCGCCAACGCCTTCAGGCATCAGTCCGGCATCCACCAGGATGGCATCCTCAAGATGCGCGAGACGTACGAGATCATGGACGCGCGCGAGATCGGCTGGCCGGCGGGCAGCGAGATCGTCCTCGGCAAGCTCTCCGGCCGCCACGGCTTCAAGTCGCGCCTCGACGACCTCGGCATCGAGCTCACGAACGAGGAGTTCGAGCGCGCCTTCGCCGCCTTCAAGGAGCTGGCGGACAAGAAGCCGGAGATCGACGACCGCGACATCGAGACGCTGGTGGGCGAGGAGCGGCGCGAGACGGCGACCGAGACCTACAAGCTCGACCTGCTGCAGGTCTCCTGCGGCAACCACCTCGTCCCGACGGCGACGGTGCGCCTGGGCACGCCGGACGGCCGCACGCTGGTGCACACGGCGACGGGCACCGGCCCCGTGGACGCCACCTATCAGGCGATCAACGCCCTCGTCGGCATCGAGAATGAGCTTACCGAGTTCTCGGTAAAGAGCGTCACGGAGGGCATCGACGCCCAGGGCGAGGTCGTCGTGCGCATCGAGTGCGACGGCCGCACCTACACGGGCCGCGGCGCCGACACCGACATCATCGTCGCCGCGGCCAAGGCCGTGCTGCAGGCGATCAACCGCGCCCTGAGCGTTCAGCGCCCCGAGGACGCCGCCGTGCGGACGAACCCGTAAAGGAGAGTCGAATGGCGGAACCGAAGACGCTTTCGGAGAAGATCTGGGAGAGCCACGTCGTCCCCAGCCCGCTGCAGGAGCAGG
>DATBWN010000167.1:0-2491 GCA_036514755.1 Dehalococcoidia bacterium
GCCCGGCATTCGCGGCACCTGAAACCTCCGGCCCAACCGATTGGCTGCTGTGGGGCGTCGTCGGCGCCGGAATCGGCGCCCTTGCGGGGCTCTTTCTTGCCTACGCCTACATGCGTAGGAAGTCTCCTCGCGCGAGAACCTGAGTTCGCGACGGTAGCAAACTGCGAAGGGGCGGTCCGTGGGCCGCCCCTGCTGCTATCCTCGCAGCGTGCCGCGCCTTCTCCTCGCCACCAACAACCCCGGCAAAGCGGCCGAGTTCCGCGAGCTGCTCGCCGGCTGCGGCTGGCAGATAATCGTGCCGTCCGACATCGACCTCGAGCTCGACGTCGAGGAGACGGGCCGCAGCTACGCCGATAACGCGCGTCTGAAGGCGGAGGCGTTCTGCCGCGCGTCGGGGCTCGCCGCGCTGGCGGACGACTCCGGCCTCGAGGTCGACGCCCTCGGCGGCGAGCCGGGACCGCTGCACCACGAGCGCGGCTGGGACGGCCGCGACGACCCGGAGCGCGTCCAGATACTCCTCGACGCGCTGAAGGGCGTGCCGGCGGAGGGGCGCACGGCGCGCTATCGCGTCGTCCTCGTCGTCGCGTTGCCAGACGGCCGCCGGCTGGAGGAAGAGGGCGTCTGCGAGGGCGTCATCGCCGCGGCGTCCGCGGGCGCCAACGGCTTCGGCTACGACCCCGTCTTCTACCTGCCGGCGCTGGGCAAGACGATGGCGCAGCTCAGCCGCGCCGAGAAGAACCGCCTGAGCCATCGGGCGGACGCGGCAGGGAAGATGCGCGGGCGGCTCACAGGGCTTTCTGCTCTGTCATTCTGAGCGCAGCGAAGAATCTAGTTACTTCAGAGTGGCGTCAGTCTGCGAAGCCAGATCCTTCGCTTCGCTCAGGATGACAAGGACGCCAAGAGTCAGGTGGAAACAGGATGCCGTCACGCCAGTGGCTCAGCGCCACTCTGGGATGAAGACGAGCGCCAGGAACGACACGAGGTTGAAGACCAGGTGCACGCCCATCGGTGCCAGCAGCGTACCCGTGCGCTCGTACGCGTAGGCGAGCACCATCCCGACAAGCGCGAACGGCACCACCAGGCCGGGGTCGCCGTGGGCGAACGAGAAGAGGATACCGCTGACCAGCGCCGCCGGCAGGAAGGCGAGGCGCCGGCGCAGGCCGGCGAAGACGAAGCCGCGGAAGAAGACCTCCTCGGCGAAGGGCGCGATGATGACGAGAGCGACGCCGAGGAGCGGCAGGACGAAGTCGTGCTCGAAGAACTCATCGTCCAGCTGCTGCGCCGGCAGCAGGTCCTCCAGCCCCAGGAGCTCCAAAAGCAGCCCGTAGATGACGATGAGGCCGCGGGCGACGAAGTTGGCGACGATGACGAGCGTGATGAGCCGGCGCAGCGTCCAGCCGGTCGCCTTCGTCTCCGACGCGGGTCGCAGGCCCAGCTCGCGCCAGCCGGCGCCCTTGCCGCGCGCCAGCCGGAAGGCCGCCAGGACCAGGCCGGCGTCCAGCAGCGCCACGGCGGCGATCTGGCCCAGCACGGCGCCCGCCGAATCGCGGTCGAAGGCGGCGTCCGTCGGCAGGATGATGGCGACCGCGACGAAGAAGTAGATGACGACGGCGAGGCCGACGGCCTTGGCGATCTCGCCCAGGCCCCAGGCGGCGCGCTCGCCCACGCCGTGCTGAGAGAGGCTCTCCAGCGTCACCAGCGTCTCGTCCGGGTCGGGTCTCATTCGCACCAGGCGGGGTCTCCGTTTACGGCACGAGCGGCCGGTGCTAACATCGACGCGTCGAGCAAAGAACGGGAGGGGAACGCCCCTCCCGTTTCACTCTACAGGGTAGCCCCTTGCGAAAAAAGGAGCGAGTGAGAGCGGCGCTGGCCGGCGCGCCCGTCGACCGGGCGCCGGCGGGCTTCTGGGGCCACGACTTCACGCGAGAGTGGTCGGCCGAGGGGCTGGCGGCGGCGATGCTGGAGCGCTTCCACCGCCACGACTGGGACTACATGAAGGTCAACCCGCGCGCCACCTACTACGCGGAGGCCTGGGGCTGCCGCTACGAGCCCTCCGGCAACGCCAACGACGGGCCCGTGACGAACGCGTACGTCCTCAAGTCGGCCGAAGACCTATCGCGCGTGGGGCGGGTCAGCAGCAGCGAAGGCCCCTTCGCCGAGCAGCTGGCGGCCCTGCGCCTGATCGGCACCGGCATCGGCCAGGCCGACTTCATCCAGACCGTCTTCTCGCCTCTTTCCGTCGTCGGCCGGCTCGCGGGCGGCGAGGTCGCGGCTGTGCGCGACTGGATGGAGCGCGAGCCTGACCTGCTCGAGGGCGCCCTCGGCGCCATCGCCGAGACGCTGGCGGAGTACGCCGCCGCCTGCCTGGACGCGGGCGCCGCCGGCATCTTCTTCGCGACGACGGAGTGGGCGACGCGCAACAACCTGGACGCGGAGCGCTACGCCCGCTTCGGACGGCCGTACGACCTGCGCGTCCTCGAGGCCGTGCGCG
>DATBWN010000168.1:0-2367 GCA_036514755.1 Dehalococcoidia bacterium
CGGCTGGAAGGTCGCCAGCACCCACCTTGAGCTCGAGCACGGCGGCGGCGGCCGCATCGGCCGTGACCGGCTGTGGGAGCGCCTCCTCGCCTACTGCCAGCAGACGAGCCGAGACGGCAAGCCGCTAATCGAGGACCCGGATGTGCGCGACGTGCTAGCCGAGATCTACATCAAGGGCGAGGTCTCGCGTCTTTTTGGCCTGCGTAGCTTCTGGCTGACCTACGCGCGTCAGCCGCGGTCGTACGAGGGCCCGCAGCTACTGCTGTACCGCAAGCTGGCCGGGCTGTGGATGACCGGCGCCATCCTCGAAGCGGTGGGCCCGGCGGCGCTCCTCGACGACGAGGCCTGGGGTTCTCCGGACGGCTTCCTGGAAGCGCAGCAGCGCAACGGCATCGTCGCCGTCCATCCTGCCGGCACGCCGGAGATTCTGAAGGTGCAGATGGCGCGGCGCATCGGCATCGGCCGGGCGGAGCGCGAGGCGGCGGGGACGGTGCTCGGGGGTTAGGGGTTAGGGGTCAGGGGTCAGAGTATGCCGGTCAATAGCTTTCGTGACTTGCGCGTCTGGCAGGCGGCAATGAACCTAGTGGAGCAAGTCTACGGTCTTACGCAGACGTTCCCGAAGCATGAGCTGTACGGACTTGCTGGGCAGATGCAGCGAGCCGCCGTCTCCATTCCCTCGAACATCGCAGAAGGGCACGCACGGGAGCACACTCGAGAGTACGTTCAGCACATCTCGATTGCTCAGGCGTCGCTGGCAGAGCTACAGACCCAGTTGGAGATCGCTGTCCGGCTGCGGTACCTGTCAGACGATCGGTCGATTGGTGTTATCGACGGAATCTCATCGCTCGGCCGGCAACTTTACGGCTTACGCAATGCCCTGCAGAGGCGGAGCGGCGGCGGGAGCGCTGCCGCGAGCTCCCATAAGTCAGTCTCCCGGCCCCTGACTCCTGACCCCCGGCCCCAGCAACCGGCGTGAGCGCGTGGACCTGACTCTCACCGAAGCCCAGCGCATGCTGCAGCAGGCGGCGCGCGACTTCATGACGCGCGAAGCGCCGCGCGAGGCCATCGTCGCGCAGCAGAGATCGGAGACGGGCTTCCGGCAGGAGGTCTGGGCGATGGCGGCCGAGCTGGGCTGGCTTGGCATGCTCATCCCGCCGGAGTACGGCGGCAGCGGCGGCGAGCTGACGGACGCCGCCGTGCTCTTCGAAGAGCTGGGGCGCGGGCCGCTGGCGGGCCCGTTCTTCCAGTCCGGCGTCCTCGGCGCGCTCACCGTCCTCGAGGCCGGCAGCGCCGAGCAGCGCCGGCGCCTGCTGCCGCAGGTCGCGTCCGGGGACGAAGTCCTCACGGTCGCCATCACGGAGCCCGAGGCCTCCTGGGGGCCGCAGGGCGTCCGCCTGGCGCCGCAGCGCCGCGATGGCGGCTACGTGCTCAGCGGCGTCAAGCTCTTCGCGCCGGACGCCGTCGCGGCGACGCGGATCGTCGTGCCGGTGCGCACGGGCGAGGGCGAGCGCGACGTCAGCCTGCTGCTGGTCGACCGGAACGCGCCCGGCGTGAGCGTGCGCAACCTGCCCGGCTTCCTCGGCTGGCAGGCGGAGGTGCGCTTCGACGGCGTCGAGGTGGGCGGCGCCGACCTGCTCGGCGCCGAGAACGAGGGCTGGTCGGCGCTGGAGCGGGCGATGGAGAGGGCGTTGCCGGTGCTCTGCGCCTACGCCGTCGGCGGCTGCCAGGCCGTGTTCGAGATGTCGGTGAAGTACAGCCAGACGCGTCAGCAGTTCGGCGTGCCCATCGGCCGCTTCCAGCGGGTGCAGGACCATGTCATCCGCCTCGTCAACCACCTGGACGCCGCCCGCTGGACGACCTATGAGGCGCTCTGGAAGCTGGATACGGGGCGGCCGGCGACGGCCAGCGTCCACCTCGCCAAGGCGGTGGCTTCGGAGGCGTACATGGAGGCCTGCAACGCCGCCCACGAGGTCCACGCGGGCGTCGGCTCCGTCATCGAGTACGGGCTGGTGCCCCATACGCGCATGTCGCGCACCCTCTTTCACTACCTGGGCGACCCGAAGTGGCACAAGCGGCGCATGGCAGACGCGCTGGGCTGGTGACGGCCCGCGAAGGAGGCGAGAGTTGGCGTACGAGTCGCTGATCTACGAGAAGCAAGACCATGTTGCCCTCATCACTCTGAACCGGCCGGAGAAGCTCAACGCCCTGAGCTTCCCGCTGCGTCATGAGCTGATCGGCGCCTGCCGCGAGGCCCAGGAGGATGACGAGGTCCGCGCCGTGATCATCACGGGCGCCGGGCGGGGCTTCTGCTCCGGCGCCGACATCTCCGAGCCCTCGTTCGCCAGCGGCGCGGCTGTTGTCGAGCAG
>DATBWN010000169.1:0-7887 GCA_036514755.1 Dehalococcoidia bacterium
GGTGCGCCAGTTCGGCGTCCGCGTCGCCATCATCGAGCCCGGCGTCATCGTCACGCCGCTCTTCAGGAGACGCGCACTGGCCGACGTTACGGCCGACTCGCCCTACGCCGACCCGCTGCGGCGCATCGGCTTCGTCTTCGGTAAGCTGCTGGCGCAGCGCACGCCGCCGGAGGCCGTCGCGGAGACGATCTACGAGGCGATAACGACGGAGCGGCCGCGCCTGCGCTACCTCGTCGGGCCGGAGGCGCGCCGCGTCGTTGAAGGCCGCGCCAGGCTCAGCGACGAGGAATGGGTCGGCCCGCAGCGGTCGCTGACCGACGAAGAGTGGTTCGAACTGGCGCTGACAGCCGTCGGCATCGACTTTAGGCCGCGGGCTAGAACGCCTCGTCCTCGTCTTCGCAAGACGGCCTGACCTCGCGCGCGCGTCTAGTCGATGAACCGGAAGCTCTCCACGATTCGGCGCACGGTGGCGGCATCGTCTCTTGCTTCGCCGAAGACGGTGTAGTTGAGCCTGCCTCGGGCGCCCTCCAGGAAGAGCACGATGCGGTACGGATCCGGGCGGCAGACGGGCTCAGGAGGATTCGGGCAGGTGTCGGCGAAACACTCGTAATAGCGACCGCCGTTGCCTGCGACGAATACGTCCTCGACAATCCTGCGGCCGATACCTTCGCACCAGTCGCCTTGAAAATTGACATAAACCGAGACGAAAGGGCCCGCGCTGGAAGAGCCCCTCCTCAGGCGAACGCGTTGCGTCTCGAACGTGCCGCGGTCGTCGACCAACCTCTCGCCCACCTCGATCTGCCACTCGGCCGGGTAGCTCACTTCGTAGTCATAGAGGTCGTTGCGGTAGGTCAGCCAGCCCTCTTGGACGTCCGCGCTACGCGGTGTCTGGTCATCTCGGAGTTCGTCTTCCAGAGCGCCTTCGAAGGCGGCCCATCCGCCTCTATCGGGACTTTGTCCCAACGCGGACGCGAGCGCCAGCAGCGTCAGAAGGCCAGCGGTTAGGATGAACGAGAACGCCGCGCGCATGCCCGGCCGCGCTAGAACGCCTCGTCCTCGTCTGCGCCGGACGGCTTGACCTCGCGCGAGCCGCCGGCGGCGCCGTCGCCGACGATCCCTTCCTCCTCCAGCCGATCCATGATCCGCGCCGCCCGCGGGTAGCCGATGCGCAGCCGCCGCTGCAAGAGCGAGGTCGAGATGCGGCTGTGCTCCTCCGCCAGCGCCTTCGCCCGCTCGTACATCGGGTCGTTCTCCTCGTCCTCCTCGATCTGCGCCCGCGCCGCCTCCAGCAGGTGGTCGTAGACCGGGGTGGAGTGGCTGACCCGCTGCTGGGCCCAGTAGGCGACGACGCGGTCGATCTCCGCGTCGGAGACGAAGACGCCCTGCACGCGCTTCGGCTTGGATGCGTCGGTGGGCATGTAGAGCATGTCGCCGCGGCCCAGCAGGCGCTCGGCGCCCGCCATGTCGAGGATCGTGCGCGAGTCGACCTGGGAGCTCATGGCGAAGGCGATGCGTGTGGGGAAGTTTGCCTTGATCAGCCCCGTCACGACGTCCACCGACGGCCGCTGCGTCGCGACGATGAGGTGGATGCCGGTGGCGCGCGCCAGCTGGGCGAGGCGGCAGATCTGCCTTTCGACCTCGAAGGGGGCCGCCATCATCAGGTCCGCCAGCTCGTCGATGAGGACGACCCAGTAGGGCATGCGCTCCGTCACGCGGGGGTGCTTGTTGTAGGCGTCGATGTTGCGCACGGCGAGCGAGGCGAAGCGCTTGTAGCGCGCCTCCATCTCGTGCAGCACGGCGCCCAGGCTGCCGACGACCTTCTCGATGTCGACGACGATGCTCGAGAAGGCGAGGTGCGGGATCATCGCGAAGCTGGCCAACTCGACGCGCTTCGGGTCGATCATGATGAAGCGCACCTCCTCCGGCCGGCACTGCATGAGGATGCTGGCGACGATGGAGTTGATGCAGACGCTCTTGCCGCTCCCCGTCGCGCCGGCGATGAGCAGGTGGGGCATTTTCGCCAGGTCGGCGACAACCGGGTCGCCGGCGACGCTCTTGCCCAGCGGCAGCGCCAGCTTCGTCCGCGCCGCCAGGCGCTGGAAGGCCGGCGTCTCGATGACGCTGCGCAGGGTAACGACGGACGCCGCCGTGTTCGGCACCTCGATGCCGACGACCGACCGGCCCGGCACAGGCGCCTCGATGCGCAGCGAGGGCGCCGCCAGCGCCAGCGCCAGGTCGTTCGCCAGGCTGGTGATCTGGTTGACGCGCACCCGCGTCCGCGAGACCTCCTCCAGGCGCGCCTTGGGCTTGCCGTCCTTGTCCAGCACCGGGCGGCCGTCGCGGTCACGCTCCGGCACCTGGCGGTACTTCACCTCCCAGCCCGGCTCGACGTCGAACTGGGTTACGACCGGCCCTTCGTGGTACTGCGCCACGCGTGAGTCGACGCCGAAGCTGGCCAGCGTTTCGACGATGAGGCTGGCGCGCAGGGCGTTGTCCGGCCGCGCCGACTCGTCCGCGGGGGGCGCGCCGACGAGGAGGTCCATGGGCGGCAGCGCCCAGCCGGAGGAGCTCGCCGGCAGGGGCGCGGGCGCGTCGTCTCCTTCTGGCTGCTGGTCCCAGCCCATGGGCAGGGCGCCCTGGCGCAGGCGCTGCGCCGGCACCTCCGGCTCGGCTGCCACAACGGCCACGTGTGTCGCGCCGTGCTCTTCGTCGTCGCCATCCGCGGGCGGCAGCCAGGCAGGCGCGGTCTGGTCCGGTTCTTCGTCCGGCGGCGGCTTCGTCGGGAAGGCGAAGTCGACGACCGCGGTCGCGGCGCTGAGCAGGCGCTGGTGGATGCGCCAGCCCCAGACCGTCGTCAGCACGCCCGGCGTCCCTTCGACGGCCGACCGCACGCCCTGCGGCCAGGCGACCGCCAGCAGCACGAGGCCGCTCGTTAGCCAGATTAGCGCGCCGACGAGGTCGCTCAGGAGGTAGTGGCCCAGGTTACCGCCGGCGGTTACGTCTTTGAGCGCCTCGCCGCCGAGCTGCAGGTCGGGTCGCAGCAGGCCGAGGAAGCCGGCGCTGAATGTGATTAGCAGGGCCGCAGATGTGAGGAAGCGGGGGTAGCGCGTCAGCAGCGGCACGCGACGCAGCCACACGGCAGCGCCGACGACGAGCAGGGCCAGGGCGAGGCTGAAGACGTGGAAGCCCATCGCCTGCACGAGACCGTTCAATGGCCCCGGCCCGCTGACGATCGAGGCGGCGGAGCCGACGGCCAGCAGCATCAGGCTGAGGCCCACGGTCTCGAGGCGGGTCAGCCAGGCAACGATCTGGGAGAGATAGGTCGGGTCGTGGCGTCTGCGGCCCACGATCGGCCGAAGGCGCGGTCGATTCGCGCGCGCGGTTGGGCGGGCCCTGGTTCCGGTTCGTGCCATGACCTTCATCGCGACGGCTGTGCGCCCGCCACGCCAGCCGAAGCTGGCTCATTATAGCAGTCGTCAGGGCACGTCAGGGCACGTCTGGTGCCCAGGTGCTACGCTATGAGCATGCCGTCGGGCGGTCGCGCTTGCGTTTCTCAAGAGCGACAGCAGCCCGCGCGGGGCGCAAGAGAGCCCCCATCGTCTAGGGGACCAGGACGCCACCCTTTCAAGGTGGAGACAGGGGTTCGAATCCCCTTGGGGGCACCAGACGGTTCGGTTTCGAACCCTCCGCTCGGGGCGGATCCTACGCGGATTCATTCTTACAGCGCAGGGCAAGTCCTTTTGTGCCGCCATTGACATCTAGTCTCACGTCACTATAGATTCGTGCGGAAGACTGCCGAGCCTGGGCCGATTCGCCGTCCAGCGCCAATCTGCAGGTCTGGCCGTTGAACGGAGCTAGCCCCAGGCGGGATCAAGACGGGCGGGGACGCCCAAGGAGGAGCAAGAGATGGCAGCAAGCTACTGGGACAAGGTGCTCGCGAGGCGCATCAGCCGCCGGCGCGCGCTGGCCGCGACTGGTGCAGGCGCCGCCGGCGCCGTCATTCTTTCAGCCTGCGGCGGCGACGATGACTCAGGCGGCAGCAGCGAACTGCTCATCAACGGCAAGGAGAAGGACACTACCAAGTCGGCAAAGAAGGGCGGCACCTACAAGGCCAACGTCAACTTTGACCCGCAAAACTTCGACCTCTACAACTTCGACCCCTTCTCTCAGAATTTCGCTAACCTCGTCGGGACGAAGATGCTCGCCGTCAAGCCGACGATATTGAAGGAGCAGACGGAGCTGGAATTCGAGGGGGACCTGGCTTCGAGTTGGGAGACCTCGCCTGACAAGCTGACCTGGACCTTCAAGCTCAACCCGGCGGTCAAGTGGGCACCCCTCTCGCCGAGCTTCCACGCCGGCGCGCCGCAGTCCATTGGCAACCGCCAGATCGACGCGGACGACTTCGTCTTCTCTTGGAAACGCTTCATCGCGACGGCCAGCAGCAGCGCCGCCGACCTCGCCAAGCAGCGCGATAAGACCGCGCCCGTCCTTTCCGTAACGGCGATCGACAAGCAGACGGTTCAGTTCAAGCTGGACAGGCCCTTCTCACCGCTGCTCACCGACCTGGCGATCAGCAGCGTGAGCTATCCTTACGTCCTCCCCAAAGAGGGCGAGGGAAAGAGCGACCAGGAGTTCTGGTTCAAGTACCAGTTCGGCAGCGGGCCATTCTACATCGACAGCTACACACCGTCGGTCAAGCTGACCCTCAAGGCGAATCCGAACTTCCGCTCACGCGACCCCGAGGGCCGGCCCTACGTCGACCAGGTCGACATGCCGATCATCCCGGATGCTTCCGTAGTCCATGCCCAGTTCCGCGCCGGGAACCTCTTCGGGCAAGGGCCGACTTTTTCGCAGTATCTTGGCACCCCACAGGACATCCTGCAGCTCAAGAAGGACATTCCAGAGCTGCAGCTGCTGTCGTACACCGACTCCCTCGCGGTCACGGAGTGGTTCGGTATGAGCGGGATATGGAAGGACCAGCGACTGCGGCAGGCGGTGCAATACTCGTGGGACCGCGACACTTTCATCGACGCCATGTTCGCCACGGCCTCGCTGGAAGGAGCCGGCGTCCCAGCGAACAAACGCTGGAACACCTGCCTCCCCTGCGGCGATACCGGTTCATACATGTACTTCCCGGGCGCCTGGCTCGACCCGCAGGGCAAAGACTTCGGCGAAAACGCTAAGTGGGTGACGCTCGGCGCCCGCGACAAGAACATCGCCGAGGCCAAGAAGCTCCTCGCCGCCGCCGGCTACGCCAACGGCCTCGAGTTCACGCACCTGCAGTACCCGATCCCGCCGTTCCCGCAGCAGGCGTCGCAGGACCTGATCGAGGGCATGATGCGCGAGGCCGGTATCAAGGCGACCAAGCAGACAAAGCAGAATATCCCGGAGATCTTCGGCACCATTTTCGGCAAGGGAAACTTCCCGGAGATGTTCAACACCGTCGACTTCCCGCCGGGCGACGTGGGCACTTACCTGGCCTACCACTACCTCCCGGCCGGCCTCCTCTACGGCGCCGGGTCCGACGACGACAAAGGCGTAGACGGCAAGGGCGATGCCTACATGGTCAGCCAGACCAACAAGATCCTTGCCGAGTTCGACACGAAGGCGAAGAACAGCCTCGTGCAGGATTTCCAGAGATACGCCCAGAAGATGTTCTACTACAGCCGTTACCCCGGCGGTGCGACTCAATTGGTCCCCGTTTGGCCTGCTGTGCAGAACTTCAACGTCTACCGGGGCTACGGCGCCGACCGCATGTACACGTACGAGTGGCTCGACCCGACGAAGGCGCCGCTCGCCTAGCCGAACGGCGCGGCGACAGGAAAGGGCCTTCTCGAGAAGAGAAGGCCCTTCTTGCGGAGACGGGGAGGAGGTGACCAGGGCGTGCAGCGGTACATAGTCGAGAGATTCCTGCTTGCGATTCCAACGCTGGTCGTAATCACGCTGCTGACGTTTATCTTCCTGCGCGTCCTCTTGCCAGCGAAAGTCGTCGACATCATCCTGGGGGCGTATGGCCGCAACGACCCTGTGATGCAGAAGAACCTGGAGAGGGAGTTGGGCCTGAGCGGCAGCTTGCCCAAGCAGTACCTGCAGTGGGCCGGCGTCGCCTGGTTCTGGGGCGATGAGACCGGCATCTTGCAGGGCAACCTCGGCAAATCGCTGCACACCGACCGCTCGGTGGTCTTCGAGCTGAAACGCCGCGTGCCGGTCAGCCTAGAGCTCGGTCTTTGGGCCCAGATAAGCGCTGTCGCCGTCTCCGTGCCGCTGGGGGTGTGGTCGGCACTCAAGCAAGACCGTTGGCCGGACTACGGCTTACGGAGCCTGGCGATCCTGCTGAACGCACTGCCAGGCTTCTGGATCGGCGTGCTCGCCGTCACCTTCGGCTCCCTCTGGTTCAGCTGGGCGCCGCCAATCGAGTACAAGGACATCTTCGACGACCCGGCGAAGCACCTCGAGATCATGCTGGCGCCGGCGATCCTGATCGGCCTGACGCCGGGCGCCGATCTTCTGCGCCTGGTTCGAACACAGATGCTCGGCGTGCTGCGCGAAGACTACATCCGGACTGCCCAGGCGAAGGGCTTGAGCCAGAGCACCGTCCTCTACAAGCACGCGCTTCGCAACGCGCTCCTGCCGGTCGTCACCATCGTCGGTGTCGGCCTGCCGAACATCATCGCCGGCACCGTCCTCTTCGAGCAGATCTTCACCATCCCGGGGATGGGACGCTACCTCGTCGACGCGATAACGAGGCTCGACTATCCCGTAATTATGGGGCTGAACCTGCTCTTCGCGACGCTTCTAGTGCTCTCGGTCATCCTCGTCGACATCACGTATGCGGTGCTGGACCCGCGGATCAAGTTCAAGTAGGCGCGGTGAGGACTTAGAGAGTGGCTGTTTCAGGACTCGGCAGCATACTCGAGATCGAAGAACCGATCGCCGAGCCGTCATTTCTAGGCCGGATCGCCAGCAGTCTCCTTCGCTTCGCGAGAAAGAAGCCTCTGGGCGCTGCCTGCGGTGTGGCCGTTGTGTTCTTCATGATCATCGGCGACATCGTGCCGGAGACCGTCAACAAAGCAACGTCGGTGGCCGGCCTCGGCAAGCCCGTGCCGTACATGGCGGATGTGCTCGCCGACCACACGGGTTTCCTCTACAGGTATTACGACCAGGTGCCGCGGGACCGCCTGCAGGGCTCCAGCCTGAAGCACCTGCTCGGAACTGACAACATCGGCCGTGACACGCTGAGCCGCCTGATGTACGGCGCGCGCGTGGCGGTCATGGTCTCTTTCGGGACGGTGGTCATCTCGCAGGCAATCGCGGCGACCCTCGGCATCTCGAGCGGGTTCTACGGCGGCGTGTTCGACAAGATCGTCTTCCGTTATGTCGACGTGTCGCAGGCCTTGCCGGGACTTGTCGTCTTGATCACGATCTTCGGCATCTGGGACGCCAACCTCTGGCTGATGATCATCGTCTTCGGCGTCTACGGCGGGCCGATCAACTCGCGCATCATCCGCAGCCAGGCCATCTCCGTCATGGCGAGCCCGTTCGTCGAATCGGCCAAGGTCATCGGCGCCAGCGACAGGCGCATCATGGTGCGTTACGTCCTGCCGAACGTCTTTCCGCTGCTGATCCTCAGCGCGACGGTGCAGCTCGGCTTCATCGTCCTTCTGGAGGCAGCGCTGAGCTTCCTCGGCTACGGCCTCGACCCGCCCTTCCCGACCTGGGGCCAGATGCTCAACCTTGAGGGGCGTCAGTACATGCGCAGCCACGTCGGCCTGGCGCTCTACCCCGGGCTGGCCATCGCCCTGCTCGTTTTCTCATTCAACCTCTTCGGCGACGCGCTGCGCGATGTCCTCGACCCGCGCCTGCGCGGCTCGCGCTAGGCGGAACGCG
>DATBWN010000170.1:0-11736 GCA_036514755.1 Dehalococcoidia bacterium
ACTTCGATACGAGCCAGTCGAGGACGATAGGTCTGTTGGACAGTTCGACCGGATGCGCGTCGCCGGCATTCCTGCTGCTATACTCAGAGCCCCGCACAGCCAGCACGCGAGGACCCAGATGAGAGAGTTCAAGGGCAAGACCGCGGTCGTTACCGGCGCGGCGAGCGGCATGGGCCGCGCCTTCGCCGAGCGCTTCGCCCAGGAGGGCATGCGCGTCGTCCTCGCCGACGTCGAGGCGCCGGCGCTGGAGGCGGCGGTGCGAGAGCTGCGCCAGCGCGAGCACGAGGTCATCGGCGTGCGGACGGACGTGCGCGAGCTGGCGGCGGTGCGAGAGCTGGCGCGGCGCGCCGTCGAGGCGTTCGGCAAGGTGCACGTCGTCTGCAACAACGCCGGTGTCGACGGCTACATGGAGGGCCCCATCTGGGAGGCGACGGACAAGGACTGGCAGTGGACGTTCGGCGTCAACTTCTGGGGCGTCGTCAACGGCGTGCGCGCCTTCCTGCCCCTAATGCTCGCCCAGGACGAGGAGGGCCACGTCGTCAACACCTGCTCGGCGACGGCGCTGGTGACGGCGAACAGCATGTACGGCATCACCAAGCACGCCGCCCTGGCGTTCTCGGAGACGGTCTACGCCCAGCTCAAGCAGCAGGACGCGAAGGTGGGCATATCGGCCCTCTGCCCGGGGCTCGTCACGACGCGGATCTTCGAAGGCTGGCGCAACCGGCCGCCGGAGCTGCGCAACGAGGCGAGCCCCGAGGGCACCGAGCAAGGCCGCCAGACGCGACGGATGATGCACGAGCGTCTCGCCGCGCAGGGGCTGGCGCCGGATCGCGTCGCCGACCTGGTCATGGAGGCGATCCGCGACGAGCAGTTCTACGTCACCACCGACAGCGACTGGGACGAGCGGATGCGCGCCCGCGCCGAGAACATCCTCGAAAGACGCAACCCCGTGGTCCAGCCCCGCGCCTGAAGGCCGAGGGCTCTAGAAAAGGCGAGCAAGAGATGAAGTTCAGCGCCTGGCCGAGCATCACCAACCCCTGGTCGGATCTCCTGGAGGAGTCGCGCCACATCGAGCGGGCGGGCTGGCACGGCCTCTGGATCGGCGACCACTTCATGACCAGCGCCGGCGACACCAGCGGGCCCTGGCAGGAGAGCTGGACGGTGCTCGCGGCGCTGGGCGCCGTGGTGCCGCGCCTGCGGCTGGGGACGCTGGTGACCGGGAACACCTATCGCAACCCGGCGATCCTCGCGAAGCAGGTCGCCCAGGTCGACATCATCAGCGGCGGCCGCGTCATCCTCGGAATCGGCGCCGGCTGGCAGGAGAACGAGCACGTCGCCTATGGCGTCCCCTACCCACCCGTCGCCGAGCGCCTGCAGCGGCTGGAGGAGTCGGTGCAGATCATCCGCAGCCTCTTCCAGAACGAGCGCACGGACTTCGACGGCAGGTACTACCAGATAAAGAATGCCCCCCTGGCGCCGAAGCCGGTGCAGGCGCGTCTGCCCATCCTCATCGGCGGCGGCGGCGAGAAGGTGACGCTGCGCATCGTCGCCAAGCACGCCGACGCCTGGAACTTCCCCGGTACGCCGGAGCTGCTGGCGGCGAAGAGCAAGGTGCTCCTGGAGCACTGCGAGCGCGCCGCCCGCGACCCGCGCGAGATCAAGCGCACCGGCGCGATGCTCGTCCGCCTGGCGGCGGATAGCGCGACGACGGGCGGCCTCGGCCACGGTGGCGGCTGGGTGACGGTGAGCAAGGTACGCGAGCTAAGCAACCGCGTGGCCGAGTATGCGGAGGCGGGCGCCGACGAGCTCATCGTCCACTTCAACCCCGGCCGGCCGCTAGCGGCGCGCCAGGAGGCGCTGAGCGAGTTCATGGCGGACGTCGCGCCGCAGTTCCAGTAACGACTACAAGCAACAAGCGACAAGGAGATGGTGGGAAGCATGTCACCCTGAGCGAAGCGAAGGGTCTAAGCGGCGCGCTCTGATTCCTCGCCTCGCTCAGGGTGACATTCTCTCGTCGTCCGCCCTGACCCCTGACCCCCAGCTCCTGACCCCCGATCTACGGGCGCTCCGTCCAGGCCCTGATCAGGTGGTGGGCGATGGCGATGGGCCCCGGCACGGCGAAGCCGAGAGCCGGGTCCGGCGCCGCGATCGCCTCTTGCAGCTCGGCGCGGCTGAACCAGCGGGCGCCGTCCAGCTCGCCGGCGTCGACCTCCTCCTCCTCGCTCGTAACGTGGGCAAAGCAGCCGATCATGAGCGAGGCGGGGAACGGCCAGGGCTGCGAGGCGTGGTAGACGACCTCGTCCACGCTCAGCCCCACCTCCTCCTCAACCTCGCGCCGCACGGCCTCCTCGATGCTCTCCCCCGGCTCGACGAAGCCGGCGAGGGCGGAGTAGAAGCCGGGAGCCCAGACCTTCTGACGGCCGAGGATGCAGCGGTCGCCGCGCCAGGCGACCATGATGACGGCCGGGTCGGTGCGCGGGAAGTGCTCGGCGCCGCAGGCGTCGCACTTTCGCATGTAGCCGGCTTCGCGCAGGGACGTGGGGGCGCCACAGGCGCTGCAGAAGCGGTGGCGCTCGTGCCAGTAGAGCAGGGCGCGGGCCTGCGCCATGATGCCGGCCTCGCCGGCGGGCGCGCGGGCGGCGACGCTGCGCACCTCGGCGAAGCGGGCGTTCTCCAGGCCCAGAGCGGCGACGGGGTCCTCCAGGCTCGATATGTCGACGCCGAAGTGGGCGACGCTGTCGCGCAGGCCGAGGAGCACAACCGGCGACGCTTCGCTCAGGCCGTCGCGGACGCGGCCGTCGAGCCAAACAAGGCCCGGCTCGGATTCGTGGGCGAGGACGTTGAGGCGCCAGAAGGGCAGGAAGCGGCTGTCGGGAGCGGCCAGACGCTCGGCCAGCCAGGCGGGGTCGCGACGGAGGTTGCCGGCGCGGTCCAGGGGGCTGCCGGCAAAGGGGATGGGGTCGCTCATGCTGCCGCCTTTCACTGCTGAGGCAATGATAGCGCCGCGAGGGCTGCGGCGCTCCGCGCCCTCAGCGTCCTCTCCTTAGAATCGTGAATCCTCCGGCGCGGTAGAGTCGTACTGATCTACAGGAGAGATCCGGAGCAGCGCCCGGCGATGGGCTGGTGAAGCGTATCGGAAACTATTGACACTCATTTCGGGCGGTGCGATGATCCGACAGACTCAGGGACATCGCCATCAGGGCGGGCTCTCGGCCACTCGTGGCTCGGTGCAATTCTGAAGCCGCACCAGAGCTAAGCGAGAGCAGTTCAGCTTCAAGAGGAGGGACTCACACATGGCAAGCTACTGGGACAAGGTCCTCAACAAGCGCCTCGGACGCCGACGGGCGCTGGCAGCCTCTGGAGGGCTTGCCTTAGGAACGGCGATCCTCTCCGCCTGCGGCGGCGACGAGGAAGGCGGCGACGGCGGCGGCGGCACCCCCGCGCTCCTCTACAAGGCCGAGGACACGACCAAGCAGGCCAAGCACGGCGGCACGTTCAAGGGCTCCAGCGGCGGCGACCCGCTGAACTGGGACTACTACAACTTCGACGGCGCCTCCCAGGTGCTTGGCCACAACAGCACCGGCATCAAGCTCATGCGCATGGTGGCCGGCCGCATGACGGACCCCTCCCTCGAGTTCGAGCCGGAGGCGGCCGAGAAGTTCGAGTACTCGCCGGACAAGCTGACGCTGACCTTCAAGCTCAACGCGAAGGCGAAGTTCTCGCCCCAGTCCACGACCGGCTTCCACGCCGGCGTGCCGGCCAGCGTCTTCAACCGCCAGATCGACGCCGACGACGTCGTCTTCTCCCTCGACCGCCTGAGCAAGACGGCCAGCGCGACGCGCGGCGGCCGCGGCGAGCTGTTCAACTCGGTCAACAAGATCGGGCCGATCGTCTCGTTCACGGCGATCGACAAGAGCACGGTCCAGCTCAAGCTCGACCACCCGAGCTCGGCGCTGATGACGGCCTTCGCCAACCCCAGCGTCAGCTACCCCTACATCATCCCGAAAGAGGGCAAGGGCGACGCCATCGACTTCCTCAAGACGCAGATCGGCGGCGGCGCCTACTACATCGAGAAGTTCGAGCCCTCCGTCAACATCGTCCTGAAGCGCAACCCGAACTACGAGGCGCTCTTCCCGAACGAAAAGCTGCCCTTCTTCGACATCATCGACCAGCCGCGCATCCCCGACCAGGCGCAGCAGCTGGCGCAGTTCCGCACCGGCAACCTGTTCAACATGCCGGTATTCGGGCCGGTGGACGACAAGCTGAACATGAAGAAGGACATCCCTGAGTTGCTCATGTGGGTCGACCTCGCTCAGGACCCGAACGACATGACGTTCGGCATGGCCGCGGACAGCCCGTGGCTCGACGTCCGCGCGCGCCGGGCGATGTCCTACGCCTGGGACCGCGACGCCTTCATTACGATCACCCAGTCCACGGACAAGCTGGAGGCGGCGGGCATCCCGGCGAACCCCCGCTGGGCGAACACCATGTCGGCCTCCACCTTCGGCCCGCCGGGCGGCACCTTCGTCGGCTACTGGATGGACCCGAAGAGCAAGGAGTTCGGCGCCGAGAACTTGAAGTACTTCACCCTCGGCTCCCGCGACAAGGACATCGCCGAGGCGAAGAGCCTGATCAAGGCGGCGACCGGCAAGGACACGCTCGAGTTCGACCACGTCAACTACCTCTTCGGCCCCTTCTCCGGCATCAGCTACGCCGTCGACATCATCAACGGCATGATCGCCGAGGCGGGCTTCAAGGCGAACCCGAAGCCGATGGCGTTCGGCGACTTCCTCAAGTACCTCACGACGCCGCCGCTCAACTACAAGGAAGTGATCAGCGGCATCCGCTACGGCCCCACCGACCCGGTCACGCACCTCCAGTTCTACTACCACCCCTCCGCCGGCAACAACTACAGCCCGGACGGCAAGCCCACCACCGTCAACGTCGACGCCAGCGGCAATGGACTCGGCGACCCGACGATGAACAAGATGGTCGAGGCCATGTACGGCGAGTTCGACGAGAAGAAGCGGCAGGCGATGGTAGCCGACCTCGCGCGCTACAACGCCAAGATGTTCTACCACGCGATGTACCCCGGCGGCGCCAACTCACCCGCTGTTGGCTGGCCGGCAGTGGAGAACCGTCGGGGCTGGATCTCCGGCAACCTCGACCACACCTACCGCTACATCTGGCTGAACGACCAGAAGCCGCCGTTCAAGAAGGCCTGAGCCTCGCTTCGTCGGCAGCAAACGAGGGCCTCCCAGCCGGGAGGCCCTCGAACTTTGCGGCCCTGATCACCTCGCCTCGGCCGCTTCTATGGAGCTATTGACAGCGTCGCTGCCCCGTGCCATCATGCGCCAGATTCAAGGGAGCCCGCCGCGGGGCGAATAGCCCTTACTGGGAAGGGAGCATCTCATGGCAAGTAGCTACTGGGATCGGGTTCTCTACGCCCGGCTGAGCCGGCGTCGCGCCCTCGCAGCCACGGGAGCGGCCGCGCTGGGCGGCGCCATCCTCTCCGCCTGCGGCGGCGACGACGAAGGCGGCGGCGGTGGCGTCACCGGCGTCTCGTCCGCCCTGACCTACAAGCCCGTCGACACGACGAAGAGCGCCAAGCGCGGCGGCGTCATCAAGTCTTACCTCCAGAACTTCCCCGGCAACTTCGACCTGCATCAGTTCCCGTTCGGGCTCTCCGTCGCCACCTGCCCCGTCGGCAGCCAGCTGACGAAGTACAAGCCGGGGCGCCTGGAAGACCCGGAGCTGGGGTCGGTGGGCGACATCGCGCAGGAGTGGGAGTACTCGCCCGACAAGCTGACGCTCACCTACAAGCTGCACCCGCAGGCCAAGTGGTCGCCCTTATCGCCCAGCTTCCACTCCGGCGCGCCGGCCAGCATCGCCAACCGCACGATCGACGCGGACGACGTCCTGGCTTCCTGGGAGAAGTGGAAGAACCAGGTCCAGGCCTTCCGGCGCAGTGAGGTCGTCGCCGACCTTCCGATATCCAGTCCCTTCGCGCCGGTGACCTCGCTCACGAAGATCGACGCCCGGACGATCCAGTTCAAGCTCAAGAACCCCAACGCCGCCCTGACGCAGGCGTTCTCGAACTGGGAAGCGGGCGGCTTCTATATCTACCCGAAAGAGGGCGCCAACGGCGTCATCGACTTCCAGAAGATGGTCATCGGCGCCGGCGCCTACTACGTCGACAAGGCCGAGCCCTCGGTGGGGATGGTTCTCAAGCGCAACCCCAACTACGAGCTGCGCGACGAGTTCAAGCGCCCCTTCGCGGACGGCGTCGACCTGCCGCTGGTCCAGGACCCGGCCCAGGTCCAGGCCCAGATCAGGGTCGGCAACATCTGGCACCAGGGCCTCTTCGCCCTGCGCACGGAGGACATCCTCAACCTCAAGAAGGACGTCCCGGACATTCTCCTAACGCTCTCTTATAACGACGACCCGGAGATCATGTACTTCGGCATCTCCAAGGACTCGCCTTTCAAGGACATCCGCGTCCGCCAGGCGATGTCCTACGCCTGGGATCGCGACGCCATCATCACCATCGTCCACAGCACGGACAAGCTGGAGGCGGCGGGCATCCCGACGGACGTCCGCTGGAACGCCGGCCTCCCTGCCCAGGAAACGGGTATGCCCAACGGGCTCTACAAGGGCTGGTGGCTCGACCCGAAGGGCAAGGACTTCGGCGAGAATGCCAAGTACTTCACCCTCGGCAAGACGCGCGCGGACGACGTCGCCGAGGCGAAGCGCCTGCTCTCCGCCGCCGGCTTCGCCAGCGGCGTCAAGTTCGAACACTACTACTCGCCTCTCTTCCCCACGACCCCATACTCCATGGACGTGCTCCTCGGCGTCATCGCCGAGGCCGGATTCGCCGGCACGCGAAAGTCGCTGACCCCGCCCGAGGCCGCCGGCTACACGACCGACCCGCGCGGCAACCACGGCGGCGCCATCATCGGCATCGACGGCGGCGGCTCGCACGACCCGGGCCAGTACATCACCAACCACTACTCGAAGTGGGGCTTCTTCTGGCACGGCGCTAACCCGAACGACACGGGCCCCAGCGCCGACGGCGACCCGGCGATCAACGACATGGCCACGAAGATTATCGGGGAGTTCGACGAGGCGAAGCGCAAGCAGATCGCCTACGAGTTCCAGCGCTACGTGGCCAAGTACAACTACCGGCCGCGCTACCCCGGCGGCGCCTTGACGGTGGAGAACCCGGGGCAGGGCACCGCCTGGGGCGTCGCCTGGCCAGTGCTCCAGAACCAGAACGTCTGGACGGGCGAGAGCTTCAAGGGTTGGTGGGTCAGCGACTGGGTAGACGAGTCGAAGCCGCCCGTCAACAAGAAGGCCTAGCCTTCATTCGGTTCGTAATAGAAGGGCCTCCCTTTTCGGGAGGCCCTTCTATTTCTAGGCTGCGTCTGGCCATGCACCACCGAAGGCCAGACTTAAGTCTGGCCTTCAGAGCTCCCGGCAGGCTCAGGCGCCGGGCAGGATCGTCACCTTTATCGCGCCCGTGTTCTTGTCCGCGGCCGCGGCGAAGGCGTCGGCGACCCGGCTGAGGGGGAACTGGTGCGTCTGCAGCAGCTTCAGCTCTCCCTTGTAGCGCGGCAGCAGCTTCGTCGAGGCGCGGAACTCCGGCCCGTGCTCGCTGGTGCCGAAGAAGGCGGAGCCCATGATCTTCAGCTCCTTGTGGATGAGGGCACGCATGTCCAAAGGCGGCGCGATGGAGAAGAGGCCGAGGACGACGATGCGCCCGCCCGGCCGGCAGGCCGCCTGCGCCTGCTCCATCGTGTTCGCGTGGCCGCCCACTGTCTCGATGACGGCGTCCGGACCGAACTCTTGCGCCCAGGCGACGACCTCGCCCTCGGGCACCGCCTCCAGGCCCAGCCGGCGCGCCGCCTCCGCCTGCGCCGGGTAGCGGTAGCTCACCGCCACGCGCTCGGCCGTGTCGCGCGCCAGCAGGCCGCTGATCAGCCCCAGGCTGCCGGCCCCGAGGATGAGCACGCGTGTATCCATGCGCAGGTCGGCGATGTGGACGGCGCGCGTGCAGATGCCGAACGGCTCCGTGATCGACGCCTCAACGTTCGACAGAGACGGGTCGACAGGGTAGAGGTGCATCTCCGGCACGTCGATGAAGTCGGCGAGGCCGCCGGGCAGCATGGCGCCGATGAGCCCAGCGTTGCGACATAGCTGCACCTGGCCAATGCGGCAGTACTCGCACTGGCCGCACCACAGCCAGGGCTCAACGGCGTAGACGACGTCCGCCAGCGAGCTGGATGACGCCATGATCGTGCCGACGAGCTCGTGGCCGGGCGTGCCGCCGGCGCGGAAGCGGCCCTCCTTGTAGCCGTGCAGGTCGGAGCCGCAGATGCCGCAGGCCGCGACCTTGAGCCTCGCGTAGCCTGGCTGCAGCGGGCCCAGCTCCACCTCTCGCAGCGTGATACCGGTCTCCGTCCACAGGCTCTGAAGCATGCGTTGTCTCCTCTGGTCTCCCTACTCTCCGGCCAGGCTCAGGACGCTGCGCGCCACCTCGCCGCGGCCGAGGGCGGCGAAGGCCTCGTTGGCGCCCTCCAGGGGGAAGCGCCGCGTGATCAGCTCGTCCAGCTTCAGCTTGCCCGCCCTGTACAGGCCGAGCAGCCGCGGAAAGTCGATGTGCGGCCGCGAGGAGCCGTAGAACGAGCCGATGACCGTCTTCTCCTGGATCAGGGAGCGGGCGTCGATCGTAACGGGCGTGTTCAGGGGCGCGTGCCCCACCCAGACGGTGACGCCGCGCTTGCGCGTGCAGAGGATGCTCTGCACGAAGGGCGCCTCCACCAGCCCGATGGCCTCGAAGGCGTAGTGGACGCCGGCGCCGCCCGTCAGCTCGCGGATGCGCTCGACGGGGTCCTCCTTCGCGGCGTTGACCGTATGCGTCGCGCCGAAGCCGCGCGCCATCGCAAGCTTGTTGTCCAGCTGGTCGACCGCCACGATCATGCCCGCGCCGGCGATGACGGCGCCCTGGACAACGTTGAGGCCGACGCCGCCGCAGCCGAAGACGGCGACGGTAGCGCCCGGCTCGACGCGCGCCGTGTTGATCACGGCGCCGACGCCCGTCGCGACGCCGCAGCCGACCAGCGCCGCCTGCTCGAAGGGGATGTCCTCGTCGATCTTGACGGCGGCGACCTCATGGACGAGGGCGTACTCGGCGAAGGTGCCGAGCCCGCCGGCCAGGCCCACCGTCCTGTCGCTGCCGCGCAGGCGAGGGCGCTCGCGGACGCCCGGCGAGCGGTCGCAGAGGACGGGCCAGCCCTTCTGACACATCTCGCAGAGGCCGCAGCTGGTGCGCCAGGCGATGATAACGTGGTCGCCCGCCTTGACGCCGGAGACGCCTTCGCCAACGGACTCGACGACGCCGGCGCCCTCGTGGCCGAGGATGAGGGGGAACTGCCTGTCGCCCCACTCGCCCTTGAGGATGTGCCAGTCGGAGTGGCAGACGCCGCTGGCCATCAGCCGGACCAGCACCTCGCGCGGGCCGGGCGACGCCAGCTCCACGTCCTCAAAGACCACCGGCGCGTTCGCCTCGTACGCAACTGCTGCCCGCATCTCGCTCCCCTCAGAGGCTACGCTGGCGGATTCGAACTCAGCCGGTGGCTAAGCGCCGCGCCCTGAGCTTGTCGAAGGGTACTATTCCCCTCGTGTGGCTGTCCAGGCGCGGCCGCCCGCGTCAGGGCGTCATCGCGTAGGTGGCGAGGATGGCCGCCTCGATAGTGAACTCCGGCTCGGCGTCGAAGGGCTGCAGCGCGGCGCCGTAAGGCCCGCCGAGAGCGACGCGGCGGGCGAAGTCCTCGCTGCAGCTGGTGACCGCCGTCGCGGGGGGATAGGGGCTGACGGCGAGGGCGGAGTCGCTCAGCCCGACGAGGCCGCCGAGCTGGACGCCCGCCGCCTCCGCCAGGGACTTGGCGCTCCTCTCCGCATCGGCGAGGGCCTGCTTTCGCGCTTCGGTCAGCACGGCGCGGCAGTTGGAGTGGCTGAAGTAGGCGCCCTGCAACTGGCTGGAGCCGAGGATGTCCTCGACGACGCCGACGATCTTCTTCCCCAAGTCGGCCAGCTTGCCCACCGCCACCTCGACGCTAACGATCGTCGGCTCGCCGTACAGCGGCGTGACGATCTCAATGTCCTCCTCGTCAACGCCGAGGTCGCGGATGCCCTTGATAACGTCGTCGCGGTCGCGCTTGGCCAGAGGCGTCGGGCCGAAGGGACCGGACGGAGACGAGGCGGCGACGATGACGTAGGCTTCGTCCGCCTTGGCCGTGGCAGAGCCGGTGCCGGCGACACTCAGCCGCGCCTTGGCAGCGTCCGCGCTCAGCGAGTAGGTGAGCGTGATGTCCAGGTTTAGCGTCACCTCCGGCTCCGAGTCCAAGGGTCGGATGTCTGCCGGCGTCTTCAGCCCCGGCGCGGAGGGGTCGCAGGGGTCGGCGCTGGGCGGGCCGTATACCTGCGCCGTCGGCGCCTCCGTGGCGCCGACGAGGGGGCCGAGGGCGATGGAGGCGGCCTGCGCGAAGGCCTTCGCGTCCTCGGCGGCGCCCTCGAACACCGCCTTGCGCACCGGTCCCAGGGCGGCGGCGCAGTCGGAGAGGGCGAAGCGAACGCCCGCCTGCTGCGTCCGGCCCGTCACGGCCTCGATAGCGTCGATGATCTGCTTGCCCCGCGTCGGCAGGCCGTCGATGGCCGCCTTGACGCTGACGCTGGCGAAGGGGCCGTAGCTCAGGCTCTGGTCAAAGCTGACGTCGTCCTTGCCGACGCCGATGGCCTTCAGGGCGTCGAGGATTGCCGCCTGGTCGCGCGCGGAGACGGAGCCCACGATGGGTCCCGGCCCCGTCGGGACGAAGGGCAGGACGGCGACGACGAAGGCCTGGTCCGCCTTCGCCGCGCCGGACTGGCTGTGGCGCACGCTGAGGCCGGCCGCCTCGCCGGCAACGGCGCTGGTCGCACCGCCCAGGAGGACGCTCGTCCCAGAGCGCCCCGTCACCTGCAAGAGCTCGACGCTGCTGCCGCTCTCGCCGCCGCTGGAGCCGCCGCCGACGCGGACGATCTCCGGCTCCTTGGGCTTGTCGTCGCCACAGGCGAGCAGGCCGAACGCGAGCGCGAGCGCGCCCGCCAATCCCAGTACAGTGCGTGAGCCGATGCTCATGGGTCGCCTCCAGAAGGTCGTACGCACTGAATTTACGCCCGCGAGGCGCCAGGCGGATGCCCCCAGCCGAGGAGGGCGTCGCTCACGCGGGAGTTGGGGGGGCGGGGGAGCTAGGTCTTGACGCCCGCCAGCTCGCCGGCCGTGATGTAGGCCTCGCCCAGGGCCTTGTAGCGCTCCGTCCGGCCCTTGAACCGCACCTGGTACTCAATGCTGCGGTTGTCGACCATGATCTCGAAGATCTCAGCCTTGCCGTTGGGGCCCTCCACGACGGCTACGGGCGCCTGGTTCGCCGTTTCGTTCGCCATTGTTCAGTCGTCCTCCTAGCCCTGTACTCGGTCCGGCGGCCCACAGTTTAGGCGAAAGCGCCGCTTGTCGAAAGAGCCCTCCCAGGGGCCTGCCAGGATTCTGGCCGAGAGGGACGTGGGCTAAACTGGGCGCGTGAAGCGCGTGGCGCTGCCCTTCGACCGCGGCGAGCTGGTGGTGGAGCTGCCGGACGAGGCCGTGGTCCTGCGGCCGAACCCGACGACGCCGCTGGCCGACGCCGCTTCGGCGGTGCGTGA
>DATBWN010000171.1:0-15971 GCA_036514755.1 Dehalococcoidia bacterium
GCGGTCACCGCGTCGCCGGCGCCGGCGCCGGCGTTGACCTTCGAGCGGTCCCACACGTCGACGCTGTCGACCGTGTCGCCGCCGCCGAGGGCGGAGGACTGGACGTTGTAGCTATCCACGGCGTTGGAGGTCGTCGAGACGTAGGTCGTGTCACCGTCCGCCGAGGCCTCGTTGACCTCATCCCAGTTGGTCGGCTCGTTCGGCGACAACTGGGTCTCGTCGCCGGTGGCGTCAGGCCGGAGAATCTCCGTCGGCATCGCTAGACCCGCAGCGCCTCGGCGCGCGTCACCGTCACCCGAAGGGACGCGGCGGGAGGAGAAGGGAGCGCACCCCCCGCCGCGGCCAGCTCCGGCGCCCGCAGCGAGGCCCGCGCGACCTCGCCGAGGCGTCTCCCACCAAGACGTATCTCGCGCCGGCGGCCGCGCTCCGAAGGCTCCGTCAGCTCGTGCTTCGCCGCCCGACGCCGCAGGAACGCGAGGACGATCGCCTCGACCTCCCGCCAGCCCTCGCCGGGACCCGGATGGACGACGACGAAGTCGACGGCGACGAGCGCGCCCGAATCCTCGCGAATCTCGTACTCGAGGGCGGGCGCCCCGCCGTACTGACCGATGCTGGTGACCACGGCCTGCACTCAGCCACCCCGCGCCTTCGCCGCCTTCGCCTCCTCAAGCCAGCGCACCAGCTCGTGCACTGGCCCGGCGACGCCGGCCAGGACCATCCCCGTCACGACGACGCCGGCGCCACCCCCCAGCTCGGCGCCGAGCACCGGTGACACCAGGTCACCCGTCAGCAGCGCCAGGCCGAAGCCCACGACGAGGGAAACAGCGAGCGGCACCACCCGCCGCACATCCTCGCCCAGCAGCGGCCCAGCCGCCGCCAGCACCGTCTCAGTCAGCCGCTCCGTCGCCGCCGCCAGCACCACGAGCACTATCAACGCGCTCTCCGGGCCCACCGCCCACCTCCTTGACCTGCCGCTGCTCCTGCAGCCACTGCACGAACTCAGCCTCCGCGTCGTCGCTCCCCAGGTTGCGCGCCGCCGTCCGCCGCGAGTGGACGCCGACGCCGACCATCGAAACCTCGTCCCGCACCTCCCGCGCCCGGTCCGTCGGCAGCAGCGCGCCGAAGACGACCCGCGTCTCGAACGGCGCGTAGTCCTGCCCGCCGAACTGAGTCAGCAGCCGCAGCACCAGCTCGTCCCGCTTGCGAAACGCCACCTCGCGGATCCGCCGCTTGCGCTCGACCTTCTTGACCAGCGGGTCGAGCTGCAGCTCCATCGCGATGCCGCTTAGGGCCGAGTCCGCCTCGCCGAAACTCACCCGCGGCGACTCAGCCAGGTCATGCGCCGTCCGGTAGAGCAACTCGACGTAGTCGCGGTGCAGCTGGACGCCGCCGCCCTGGAGCAGGTCGAGCAGGTACGCCTTCGCCGCCTCCGGAATCTCCCACACAGCGCCCGGCTCGACCGCGATATCGGCAGAGTCGCGCACGTTCTCGAGGACGGCGATCGGCGAGCCCGACAGCTCCATGATCATCGACAGCTGCGAGAAGGCGCGATTAAGCTCCCGCTGCGACTCCCGCACCGGCTCCACGTCCGAGCGGCCCCAGACCGACTTCGGAACCCGCACGTTCGGGTAAACGACGTAGGGCAGGAAGCCGTACGGGTTCGGCTTCGCCTCAGCGCGCCGGCCGTCCACGAACATCTCGAACGTCTCCGCCGTCCACAGCTCGACCACCCGATGGCGCTGCCGCCGCCCGCCGACGCCAGCCGTAACCGCCGCCGGCTGCTCGTCGACAACCGCGGACGCCGCCGGCCCGCCGCCGCGCAGCAGCGCCAGCTGCTCGTCGCCCACCTCGTAGCGCTGCGCCACCCGCCACGCCCGCGACGGGTCGCCAGGCCAGGTCCACACGTACAGGCCCTGCACGTCCGGCGCCGTCACCCGCACCCGCTTCGCGTCCACGTCCCACACGACCCGAAACGCGCCGTCGCCCAGGACGGAGCAGTCGACCTCGCTGTCGAAGTCGAGGCCGCCGACGTCGTTATCCTCGTAGACCCGCCGCAGCGCCCGCAGCGCCGGCGGCTCCTCCGCCCCGTCCACGTCGGCGATGACCGACTTCACGCCGCGCAGCGTGAACGCCGCCGCCTTCTCGATCACCGCCCGCGTGTAGTTAAAGACCAGGCGCCGCTCGCGCCGACGCGCCTGCCCCGCCCACTGGCGCCCCTCGAAGAACGCCAGGTTCTCCCGGTAGCGCCGCAAGCGCTCAACGTCGAGCCGCCCCAGCGCCTGGACGACGGCGACGCTGTCAACCGCCATCACGCAACCTGCCCCGCGCCACGCGCGGCTCGCCACCGGCCATCGCCCGGACGCACAGCGCCAGGCTCACGAGGTAGTCGTCGTGCCCCTCGCTCTCCTCCACATAGAAGCGCATCACCCCGCTCGGCAGGTACTCCGCCCGCGCCCTCTCGACCTCCCGCCAGAACGTCCGATACTCCTCGCTGCCATCCGCCGCGTACACGCAGCAGCGGCCGGACCGCACCGCCGCCAGCAGCCCAAACCCCAGCTCCGACTTCGAGCGCTGCGTGAAGGTCAGCCGCTCGACCCGAGACTCGCCCAACGCCGTCTGCAGATAGACGCCGGCGGCGTCGCCCAGGCCGGTCGCGTCGACCACGACGCGCTCCACCCGCCACACCCGCCGAAGCAGCTGCAGCGCCGCCGACCACATGTCCTGCACCCGCACGCCGGTCCAAACGTAGTGGCGCACGACGTCGACGGCCAGGCGCGGCTCGTCGCCCACCCCGGCCAGAGAAAAGACGCGGCCGATCGTCAGCACCGTCGCGTCGTGCGCCACCGTTCCGCTCAGCTCGCCGCTCCCGCCCACGTCCAGGCCGGCGACGTAGCGCTCGCCCGCAACGGCGCCGTCGCCGCGCGCGTGCCCGCCCTGAAGCACAGCCAGATCGTTCCCGCTGAACAGCCGCCCCAGGCCAGGAAGCGTCTTCAGGCAGTACTGCGTCTGAAACAGCGGGTGGTCCGCGCCCAGCCGCTGCCGCTCCGCCTCCACGTAGCGCCCGTACGGCTCGCTCACCGCAGCGACGACCTGCCAGTCGTACTCGAAGTGGCGCCGCACGCCGTCCCGCCGCTCCAGCGCCAGGTGCGCCTGCTTCGCCCGCTCCAACAGGCTCGCGTCATCCCAGGCCGTGCCGTAGTACACCGTCGTCGCCGCCGTCGAAGCGGCCATCGGCCGGAACTCCTTGTCGAACTTCTCGATGTCCACGTCCTGCGCCTCGTCGACCTCCAGAATCATGTCCGCCGTATGGCCGACGACGTTCGACTCCGGCTCCGCCGAGAGGAACACCATACGCGCCGTGCCCAACGACAGCGAGTAGCCGTCCTCACCCTCGACCACCTGCCCCAGGCCCGCCTCGCGCAGCCTCATCTCCAGCCGCCGCATCGACAGCAGCGCCTGCGGCCGCAGCGTCGGCGCGCACTTCACGCCCGTTCGCCAGGCGCTCCGCGCCGCGAAGTGCGCCAGAAGCATCATCTCCAGCCGCGCCGAGGTCTCGTTCTTGCCCGCCTGCCGCGCCATCATCACCGAAAATGACAGCCCGCGGTCACGAACGACGCTGTCGGCAATCGCCCGCGCGCACTCCAGCTGGTACGGCCGCAGCGGCGGCAACGACGCCGCGGCCATCAGCCGCCCCGCAGGAAAACCGAGACTAGGCCGCCGGCAAAAAGAAGGACGATGCCGAAGAGTATCTGGTCCTGACGCCCGACGACATGCCGCAGCTGCTGCTCCACCGCGTCCATCCGTTGGCTCACTAGCGCCCGGAACGTCCGGTCGTCGTCGGCCTCGTCATCAGCGCGCTGACGCTCGAAGACATCCCCCAGCGCCTCGACCAGCTCATCCGCCTCGGGCATCCGTCAGCTCCCCCAGGCTCCGCAGCACCGCCGCCAGGTTCTCAGACAGCCCCTTGCCGGCGTTCCCGCTCAGGCGGAAGTCGATGGCGACCAGCTTCCCCAGCGTCTCAACCAGCTTCGCAAAGACCTCCGGATCGCCCTCCGGATCGCCCGCCAGCTCGGCCAGCTTGACCCGCACGAGCGCGATCTCCTCGCGCACGCCCTCCAGCTCGGCCGCAGCAGCCAGCTCCAGCTGGTCGGCCGCCGCCATCGCCCGCGCGTAGAAACCACCGACGCCGCCCAACCCGCCAGCGCCTGCCTAGACGACCACCGGTGCCCGGTTCTCAGGCCAGACGATGATCGTCGTAGCGTCGAGGATGCGACCAATAATCGTCGCAACATCCCCCGTCGTCGACGGCGCCGTCTCCGTGTACTGCCCGTTGGACGTACCCTCGGCGCCGTACACCGCGCCGCCAGGCGTCGCCCCGCTGATGCGGCCGCCGATGACCGCCGCCGCCGCCGCCTCGATTTCGTCGCCGCTGACGCCGCCCTCCAGCGCCACAAGCCGGCCCTGGATCGCCGTGCCGACAGTCGCCAGCGCCCGCTTCCAGCCGGACGAGTAACCCAGCAGGTCACCCGCAACGACCGTCCCCGCCAGCGTTACCTTCACCTTGCCCGCGAACTCCTTGATGACCCCGCCCGTCTGCGCATCGGTAAGCGCCACGTCGAACCTCCTCTAGGCGACCACGTCGCCGCTGCTCACGCCGCCCAGCCGCGCCATCGCCAGGACCGAGAACAGCGCCAGGCCGCAGTAGAACTTGCAGCGCCACCGCGTCGCGTCCTTCGTCTCCAGCGCGCCCACGCTCTCGACCTGGACGCCGCCGTTCGTCAGGCCGGACAGCTGGCCCTCACCCACCTTCAGCGCGAAGATGGACGCGCCAGTGCCGCCCGTCGCCGCCGTCACCTCCAGCCCGCCGTTCGTGATCACCTCGGTGTGCAGCTGGTGGTCGTTAACCACGATCGGGATGCCGTCGTAGAACATGACGCGCTGCCCCAGCTCGCTCGGCTGGTAGGTCACCGGCGAGGTCAGCGACCGCGCGTAGGCGCTGATGCCGCGCCGCTGCGTCCGCGTCATCATCAGGAAGTCCGGCTTCCCCGGCCGCACCGCATCGATGACCTCGTCGAGCTTCTTCAGCGACAGCGCGCCCGGCGTCGTCGTCGTGCCCATCGCGAACGTCTGCGCCGCCGGGCCCTCCTCCTCCATCGCGTGCAACCCGTCGAAGCCGAGCGCGTCGACGGCGTCGTCGCCGTACACCGCCTCGTAGTCGAAGCGGTGCGCCACCGCCTTCGCCTTCAGCTCCAGCATCACCGCTTCGAGGTCCTGCACGTTCGCCCGCGTCTGCGCCAGGAACTTGTCGACGTCGGCGTCGCCGCCGAGAATCTTCAGCGCCGCGCTCTTCTGCTCGACCGTCGGCGTCGACTCCGTCCACGTACTGCCGACGGCGAAGAACTCAGCGCCGGCCAGCGTCAGCTCCCGGTTGTACTTCAGCGAGTTGCCGACCATCTCGATGAACGGCAGCCGCTCCAGCAGCCCGGACTCCTTGACGATCGCCTCGATGACGCCCTGCCGTACGACGTCGTTCGAAAGCAGCGCCGCCTGCGCCAGCGTAAGAGCCATCAGTTACCTCCCCCGCGCAACGACAACCCGTGCGCAATCTTCTCCGCCGCCGTCATGCCCGACACGTCCGCCTCCTGCCGCTCACCGGCGCCCGCCGGCACCCGCGCCGCCGCGTCCTTCAACGCCTGCACCTCAGCCCGCACCGCCACCAGCTCGCCAGCCGTCGAAGCAGACGCCGCCTCGAGCTCCGTCACGCGCGCCTGCGCCCCGTCTCGCTCGCCTTCGGCCTGGCGAAGCTGAACCAGCGTCTCGTCGCGCACCCGCACCACCTCGGCGCGAAGACCCTCCAGGGTCTCCTCGCCCTCTCCGTCCGCCATCGAGCACCTCCTCGCCTAAACGCCGCAAAGGTTAGCACACGTGAGCAACTACGCACGGCAGCGCCACACCCCCGGCACTGGCCGCGCTCCACCCCCGCGCCGGCGCTCGCTCCGGGTACGGCGGCACCGGTATAGAGTCTTCTAAACCTAGTGGTGGCGGCGCCGCCGGCCTCCGCTCGCGCCCGCGCCCACCCCGCCTGCGGGGACGCGCAGCCAGCGCCTAACCACCCTCACCACCCCACAGCCCGGCGGGGGCAGGGCCCCCTGCTCCCCGGCAGCGGGGGCAAGCCCCCTGCACCCAGGGGCACGCAGCGGGGGACGCCCCCTGCACCCCCGTCTCTGCGCCGCCCCACCACGCGCGCCGCCTAAGACCCCTGGCCAGGACGCCTAGTCTCGCGGTGCTCAGGGCTACGACGCGCAGACCGGCGCGCGCCCCACCGCACCGCCCGGCGGCCGCCGTTGTTGCAGGTTTCTCATTAGCGGTGGCGGCGGCCGCCCGGCGCGACCCGCAGCAGCCCAAAACGCTACGTTCAATCAAAACGCGGACTCGCCTGCGGCGCTGAAGGTGCGCGCTTCGCGCGCTTTTCTCGGCTACGCCCCCTGGCCGGCAGCAGCATGGCGGCGCACAGCCTCGCGGCGGGCGCGCGGCCCGTAAAGGCTAAACCCTCCTACGTCGGGCGGCTTCGCCGGCCTTTACTGGCCGCGCCCTACGGGCTTCGCGCCCGCCGCAGGCTTCAGGGCGCCGCCGCTGCCGGCCGGGGGCTGCTCCTCTTGGTGTCCGGCTTTCGTTTGGGGGTGTCCCGTGGTTTCTCCGTCCTGCGTCTGTCTCTCGTCGCCCTGTGCGTGCTCCTGTGCAGATTGCGGCGTCGTCGTCGGCTCGCCGGCGGCGTGCACCTGCGCCCGGTGCTGCGCCTGCTGCGCCAGCCGGTCCTGCTCGTCGCGCTGCTGCTGGCTCGGCCGGCGGGCGTCGGTCCAGTCCCTCGCGCGCCAGCTTAGAGGGGCAGGCTGGCGCCAACGCTGCCCTGACTGCCGCGGGCCCCTTGCCCGCGGTGAGGGCTGCCCGATCTGCGGCTTCCGCCACATCGAGGAGGCGGCCTGATGGAGCGCGTCCTAGCCCTCGCCTTCCTCCTCCTCTTGCTCGCGCTCTCGGCGCGGCAGCAGTTCACCGCGGCGGCGCCGCAGGAGCCGTTCCTAGAGATTCCTGCCTACGGCGCCTGCATGGTGAGCAACAGCACCGGCGAGCTGCGCGTTGAGTACTGCGAGCCACGCTGATGATCACCGGCCAGCGCGTCCAGGTCTCCTACACCAGCGAGTTCAGCGGCCGCGTCGTTTGGCAGGGGCGCGGCCGCGTCGTCGGCTTCGTCCTCAGCTCGTGCTCAGACGGCCAGTTCGTCAACACCGTCCCGCGCATCGTCGTCGAGTGCAGCGACGGGCGCTTCCGCTTCTGCACTACGAACGAAGTCAGCACCATCGTCCAGGAGGTAGCAGCATGAACGAGCCAATCACCATCGTCAGGGAGCGGGAGGACGGCCACCACACCGTCCGCGCCGCCACCACGCAGGAGGCGATCGCGCTCCTCTTCGAGCTCGAGGCGGCGCTCGGCTTCAAGCCGGACAGCCCCGTCCTCGTCCGCCGCAAGGACAACGCCCTGCCCGTCCAGGCCTCCGGCGCGCCCGGCGCCTGGCGCTGCCCCGCCCACCCACAGCGCGAGCCCAAGCTCGGCCAGAACGGCGCCTACTTCTACTGCTCGGCCCGGCCAGACGGCGTCAACTACTGCACGCAGCGCTCGGACGACGCCACCAGGAGGGCGGCCTAGCCATGCCGCGCCGCAAATCCACCCTCCGCCGCATGCCCCCGGTAACGCGCGACCTCGCCAGGCTCCAGGACGAGTTGAAGTCCGTCACGCGCCGCCTCGACCGCATCATCCAGCTCGTCCAGCTGGCCGAGCTCTACGCCTCGGCGTTCATCCGCCAGAACCAGGAGAAGCCCTCATGACCGGCTTCGGACTCTGAGCCCCACGTCCGAACCTACAGAGAGAGGCCCCCTTTCGGGGGCCTCTTCGCAGAAGAGCGACGGCGGGTGCTTAGACAACGCCCCGAGGAGAACCCCAGGAAGAGGTCCCCGCCCCGCTCGGACTGCCTTAACCTACCACGCCCGCGCCCTCGCGCTCGGCAGACTTTTGGTGGAGCTGGGGGGATTCGAACCCCCTACCTTTTGACTGCCAGGCAGGTGGTCACGTGACCATTTGACTCCTAGTCAAGTGGTCACTCCGAATCCAACCCCTTGACAGCACGCCCAGGCGGGCGCTACCTTTCGGGCGCTTAGACAACCAGCCTCGAAGGGAGACCCCGCCCATGGGCGCCCCCGCGCCACCCAGCCGACCCGATCTGCTACTATCCCTGCGCCCCCCCGAGCCAAGGAGACTCACCCGCCATGAGCCTCAAGGTCATGACGCTCGTCTGGCAGTCGTCGCCCCTCACCGGCGCCGGCCTACTCGTCGAGCTCGCGCTCGCCGATTTCTCCGACGACAGCGGCACCTGCTGGCCCTCAGTCCACACGCTCGCCCGCAAGGCCCGCTGCAGCGACCGCCAGGTCCAGCGGACACTCGACCAGCTGGTCAGGCTCGGCCGCCTGCGCCGCCAGGAGCGGCCGCGAGCCCGCGGCGACAACCTGACCAGCCTCTACCAGTTCCTGCTCACGCCGGAGCAGCTCGAACTTGGCGTCTAGCGCCGCGCAAATGTCACCCGATCCGTAAGAGATCTCCGAAAGCGCCGCAGCCAGGCCACCAGACGAAAACAGCCAGCCTCGCCGGCGGCGGCGACCAACGGGAGCCGGCGACGCGAGGGCCGCGCCGCCAGGCGCGAGCGGCCGCCGGGCACAAGGTACCTATTGTTAACGGTTCTATGACGGATCGGGTGACCTGGGCGTCACCCCCTGGTGACACGTGACCACCCCCCCGAACGTCCGCAGAAACGCCGACAGCGAGCTCGAAAAGCGCTGCAGCCGCTGCCGCGACTGGTGGCCGGCCGACCGCGAGTTCTACTGCAACAAGGCCAGGGGCACCCTCGGCCTCTCGCCCTACTGCCACGCCTGCGAGGCCGAACGCTCGAACATCCGCCGGCGCGCCGCCGGCGTACCGCCAAGGCGCCAGGAGCAGCCGGCATGAGGTGCGCCGCCTGCAGCCTCGACATCACCCTCGTCCCGCTCGAAGGCGGCCTAACCTTCACCGCCAACTCCGACGACGGCACGCCCCACAGGCTCACCTGCCCAAACGGCGACCGCCGGCTCCGCCGCATCCAGGAGCACGACTGCCGCTGCCCCTGCACGCCCATCGGCCTCGTCCGCTGCCAGGTCGTCTGGGACCGCGCCGGCGCCGTCCACACCTGCCTCAGCTGCAAAGGGCGCCGCTACGCCGGCCACCGCATCCACCTCACCAACGGCGACCTCGGCATCCAGGAGCGCCTCACGTGAAGCGCGTCAACACCGCCCAGGCGATCGGCGCCTTCCTCGTCAGCCGCGAAGGACGCGACTGCAGCGACCGCACGATCACCTGGTACCGCGAAATGCTGCGCCCCCTCGCCGAGGCCCACACGACCCTGCCGCGCGAGGCCTGGCAGCTCGACGCGACGCTCGCCGCCATCCGCCGGCGCACTACGAAGCGAAAGCGCCCGCCGGCAGCCGCCACGTACCTCGGCCACTGGAAGGCGATCCGCGTCTTCTTCCGCTGGATGCGCCGGCATCACGCCTGGACCGACCTCTACGAGGACATGGAGACGCCGAACCGCCACCGCAAGCTGCCCAAGGCGCTCACGAACGACCAGGTCGACCGCCTCCTCGCCGCCAACCACCACCACCAGCGCGACTACGTCATCCTCCAGACCCTGCTCGACACCGGCGTCCGCGTCGGCGAGCTCTGGAGCGTCGCCAAGGAGCACATCATCACCGGCCAGCAGCCGCACGACTGCCGCCTGCGAGTCGACGGCAAGACCGGCGAGCACCTCGTCCCAGCAAACGCCGACACGATCCGCCTCATCGCCCGCCTGCCCTATCACGACCGCTGGATCTGGACCAGCCTCACCCACCCCGGCCGCCGCCTCGCCGTCAACGGCCTGCAGCAAGCCGTGCAGCGCGCCTTCGCCCGCGCCGGCATGCGCGGCGGCCCCCACGTCCTGCGCCACACCTTCGGCACCCACTTCATCAGCAACGGCGGCAGCGTCCTCGTCCTCCAGCAAATCATGGGCCACTCGAACATCAAGACGACCCAGGTCTACATCGAGCTCGCCGCCCAGCAGACGGGCGACGAGCACGCCCGCTACTCGCCGATCTCGCAGCGCCTGCGCCTGGTCGCAGACAACAGCGCCGCCCAAGCGGCCGGGGCATCCTAGCCGCCGAGCGAATCTGAGCGAAAGGAGGAATCCATGTCAGAAACCGCAGTAGAAGACCCCACGGAGGAGCCGAAGACCAAGGAGCCGGAAGAGCCGGCCCAGGACGACGGCGACGCCGCCCAGGGCGGAAAGGAGGCCGACCCGGAACCGTCGAACGAGCCCTAGCTAACCAGAGGGCCAACATGGGCGCCGCCGAACCATGGCGGGAGCCGGCGGCGCCCACAAGCAAACGGAAGGAGCCGCACCCATGAACCCGTTCACGCCCGCGACCCTCACCATGCTCAGCAGCGAGGAGCTGCAGCAGGTCAGCTACGACTGCCTCAGCATCCTCCTCATGCGCAACCCACCCACCGGCGCCACGAAGACGACGCGCGACCAGATAAGCAAGACGCTCACCGAGCTCGCCCACATCGCCGAGATCGAGAGCGGCCGCCCGCCCATCCGCACGTTCCCCGCCGACAGGGCCCTCGACGAGAAGCCGCGCGACTCAGCCGAAGGCACCGGCCCACCCTTCGAGCTGCCGAGACGCCCGGACCGCGCCCCAGCCAATGCCTAGGGGCGGCCGCAGGCCCGGCGCCGGCGCCCCGGCCGACAACCTCAACGCCCTCAGACACGGCCGGCGCTCGCGCCAGCTGCGCGGGCTCTTCGTCGCCGCCACCCGCGGCGGCGCCCGCCGCACGATCGCCAAGGTCCTCGACGCCGCCCTGCTGCACATGGCCGGCCTGGTCAAGCGCCGCCGACGCAAAGCGCCATGAGCTCTTACCGCATCCGGACGAAGATGACCTGGGCCCGCACGCTCCAGGACCTACGCAACACCTTCCGCCTCTGGGGCGTCCAGGCCTGGGCCGCCGACCACCAGCGCGGGACGAACACCGCCACCGTGCGCTACTGCCCACCCGGCACGACCACCGCCATCGACCTAGCGATGAGCAAGCAGCCCACCCCAGAGGACAACCTGCGCGTCCTCTACCTCGCCGTCGACGCGATGCGCCTAAACGACCTGCGCGGCATCACCGACACCGTACGCGAGGCGTACCTGCAGCTGCCGGCCCCCACGACGGCGCGCGACCCCTACGAGACGCTCGGCGTCCGCTCAGACACGCCCCTCGAAGACATCGAGGCCGTCTATCGCAGCAAGGCGAAGCGCGCCCACCCCGACACCGGCGGCTCCGACGCCGAGATGCGCGCCCTGAACGAAGCAATGGACGCAATCCGAAAGGAGAAGCAAGCATGACGACCTGGAACCCGGACGCCACGCGGCGCACCGGCCCCGCCGCCAAGACCGGCTACCCCTTCGACACCACCAACGAGGCCCTCGGCGCCGTCGTCCACTCCGCCGAGGGCTACTTCGGCCCGGCGATGGACATCCTCGACGGCCCCAAACCCGTCAGCTGGCACTTCTTCGTCACCGGCCACGGCCAGCTCTTCCAGCATTACCCGCTCGAAGCCGTCACCTGGCACGCCGGCCTCGAGGCGAACCTCCGCTACGTCGGCATCGAGTGCGAAGGCGTCGCCGGCTCGCCCCTAGGCGACAGCCAGCTCCGCGCCCTCCAGGCGCTCCTGCTCTGGCTCAAGGCAACGCGCGGTTGGCCGTCCCTCAGCCGCGGCGTCACCCTCTTCGAGCACAACGAGTTCATGGCCACGGCCTGCCCATCGGGCCGCATCCCCTGGGGCGACCTCGCGGAGGCGAAGCCCGCACCCGCGACGTTCAAGCCCGGCGAGCTCGACTACCTGCGCGCCCTCATCTCCGCCGGCCAGTTCGTCCGCCTCGGCTACGACCTGCGCAACCTCCACCCGCTCGACAAGGTCTCGCTGCGCCGCATCGCGGAGCTCGCCGGCTAATGCCCCGCAGCTTCGAAATCCACCCCAGAAGCGAAGCGCCGCCCATCTTCACTTCGAAGTGGCAGGAGCTGACCGAGCCGCTGCGCAAACTCCAGGCCGACGAGGCCCTGCTCGTGCTCCTCGAACCCGGCGAGACGCCCCAGAACCTGCGCCGAGGCCTCGGCCTCTTCGCCAAAAGCCTCGGCTGCGAGACCCGGCGCGACAGTCAGGACCGCGGCATCTGGATCCTCAAACGCCACCCTTTAGACGCTACGCGATCGCACGGCGGCGCTCGCCCTGCCCGCGCTGCGCCGGCCGCCTCATGACCAACCCCGACGGAGACCGCCAGTGCATCAACTGCGGCCACGTCGTCTACCCGCCACCCCTTGAAAAGACGCGGAGCCCCACGCACAACAGACAGCGGCTATAATGCGCCCACCGTGAGCAACGCCGCCCTCTTCATCGCCGTCCTCTCCCCCTCAGCCGCCCTGGCCATCGGCGCACTGACCGCCGGCTACGGCCCCACCGCGCTCCTCAGCGCCGTCGTCGGCGCCGGCGCCCTCGCCGCCGGACTCGCCATCGGCTACGCCTGGGGCGCGATCACCAAGCCGTGAACATCAAGCGCGGCGTCCTGCGCGCCTTCGACAGCGGCAGCTACGTCGCCACCGTCCAGCTCGACGGCAGCCTGCCGACCTACGTCACGGTCCCGACCTCGCGCGCCATCGCGTCCGCCGAGATGACGGCCGGCCGCAAGGTCGCGGTCCTCTTCTTCGACGAAGGCAACCAGAACGACGCCGTCCTAACAGCCGTCTGGACCTAAAAAACGCCGCCAGCGGGCTCCAGGACGGTTCAGACTCGCTTCTACGCGCTCCCCAGGGTCAGCGTCATCTCGTAGCGCCCGCGCTTCGTCTCGTAGCGCCAGCTCAGCCCCCGCACCCGCCGCTTCGCGCTCGACAGCCCCGCCTCGGCGTCGTTGACCGTCACCACGTCCCACAGCTCCTGGCCGCAGTTGACGCCGAAGACCGCGATCTCATCGCCTCGCTCGCGCAGCTCCGCCGCCCGCAGCTCGTAGCCGGCGCGGTCGCCCGCCTCGCCAGCCGAGTCAAGGTTGAGGTCAAGCACCTGCGCGACGCGCTCGCCGGCGGCGGCGATCTCCGCGAAATCGAAGGCCTCGTTGAAGACGCCGGCGCCGACCACCCGCGCCCGGTTCACCGCCGGCCCCAGGTCGCGGTAGCGCGACGAGACGACGGCGTGGCCGGCGCCGTACTCATACTCGGAGTCGTCGGCGGCCTGGGGGTAGAGGCTGACCAGCTGGCCGCCGCGGAAGTAGACCTCGTCCGGCACCATCGCCAGCAGCCGCCGCACCGCCGTCGCGCCGCTCTCGCCCGGGTGGATCGTGAACGCCGGCTTGAAGCTGCCCATCGTCGCGCTGTAGCTCAGCGTATTTACGTCGAGGCCGGCGCGGGCGCAGACGAACAGGAGGAGCTGCGACACCGTCTTGACGTTCAGCGCCCACTCGAACTGGCGCCGCGCCCGCCAGCGGTCGAGCAGCCACCAGCCGTCCCGCGCGTTCACCACCAGGCGGCGCTCGGGACCCGTCACGTACTCCAGCGACTCGACCCAGTAGGCGCCGAGCTCCGTCGGCAGCTCGGCGCCGGCGCTCGTCCGGTAGCCGGGGTTCAGCCGCAGCCGGCAGCCGCGCTGCAGGACGCTCGGCGAGCCACCGAAGTAGTAGTCGGCGAGGGCGCCGCTCGGGTCGGCGAGGACGACGCGCGCCCGGCCGCCCCCTGAGCCGTCGACCTCGACGGAGGCCTCGACGACGTCGGCGCTCATGTCGGCGTCGACGAACGAGGGCGACTCGCCGCTCCAGACGCCGGCCGGCGCCGAGAGCCACAGGTAGCCGCCCAGGCTGCGGGCGCTGCAGGCGACGCCGGTGCCGCCCGTATAGTCGAAGGCCACCGGCTCCGACCACAGCTCCTGGTTGAAGTTCTGGCCCGCGTCCATCGTCGCGTACTGCAGCCGGTCGTACGCCTGCGTGCCGGTGTACTTCTCGACGAAGAAGAGGCGCCAGGCGCCGAGGTTCTCGACCGCCGGGTACTCGTAGCCCACGCCGCTCGCCGCCGCCGCCGTCGTCAGCTCGTGCAGCGCGCTCCAGGTGTTCGCCGCCTGGTCAACGTCGTCGCCGTAGATGCAGGTCCAGACCTTCGGGTCGAGGCTCGTCAACGCCGTGCCGCAGACCACGACCTGCCAGTCGCCGGCGAGCCCGTAGCGGCAGGCGATGCCGTCCACGTCGGCGACGCTGTTCGTCCAGGCCGTCCGCGTCCCCCAGGAGGAGCCGTTCCAGCGCGAGCGGTAGACGACGTCGTTCTCGCCCCAGAAGACGACGATGTCGCCGCTCGGCGCCATCGCCGCGGCGAGGTGAGTCTTCGCCCCGCCCGCCGTCGTCACGGTCGCCGCCGAGCCCCAGCTGGCGCCGTTGTCCGCGCTCGTCTTGACCTTGAGGTTGACGTTGCCCGCCTCGACGTAGAACAGGTAGACCGTGGCGCCGGCGCCGCCCGCCAGCGCCACGCCGTTCTGCGTGCCGATGGCGCCGTGCGAGGTCCACTGCGAGAAGTCGTCGCCGGGCCCAGGCGTCGTCACCCGCTGCGTGTAGAGCACCTCCGTCGACGGGTCGACGCGCGCCCTGACGAGGGAGCCGTCGCCGGCGCCGGCGACGGCGCCGCGGCCCTCAGGCTCGGAGCCGGTGTAGTGGCGCGTGAAGCGGATGCGCGACCGGTCGCCGTAGTAGTCGGAGAGCTCAGCCTTGACGTAGGGGGCGCCGGAGGCGCCCTTCTGCGCCGCCAGCAGCGTCGACGACAGCTGCTTCATCGTCTTTGCCCGTTTGCCCGTCTGCCTGTCCTGAGCCCCGTCGAAGGGCCCGTTTGCCAGATTGCCCGTTTGCCCGTTTGCCCGAGGGGGGATGCGGCGGGGCGGGGCCTCACGGCTCCCACTGCACCACGTCGCGGCCCGCCGGCCCATCCGGCCGGAACAGCGCCGCCACCCGCAGCCGCGCCCGATCGCCGAAGCCGTCCAGCAGCTCCTGAAAGCGCCGCAGCTGCGCCGTGCCCCAGGCGCGGTAGCCCGCCGCCGCCTCGACGCCGGCGACGTTCGCCCGGTTCGTCGCGAAGTTCGCCCACTCCAGCGCCGCGTAGCCGCCGGCGCCGGTCACGACCGCGTCCTCGGCCGCCGTCGGCAGCGTCGACTGCGTCGCGTCCACGGCGTGCAGCTGGCCCCAGTAGACGTTCACGTCCGCCACGGCCGCGGGCGCCGACTCCAGGAGCAGCGTCAGCACCGAGCCGTACAGCTGCCACTGGACGAAGGCCGGCGGCCACTCGCCCGTCGGGTACTCCACCGCCTCGACGCGCACCAGCTGGTCGAGCGTCACGGAGACCTCGCGCGAGCCGGCCGCCGTCTGCGCCGTCGTCTTACGCTCCCGCGGCCAGACCGCCGACAGCTCGCGCACCGCCCGGTCGATGTGGCGGTTGAGCACCGCGTCCGTCCAGCGGTAGTTCGCCGAGTCCTCGTCGTGCAGCTCCTGCCGCAGCCGCGTCCGCAGGTCGTCGCGGTCGATCGTCGTCGGCGAGACCGCAGTCGTCGTGAGGTTGATGTCAGCCATCTCGCATCCTTACGCGCCGCGTTCTAAACGTCCTTATGCGCCGCGCTCTCGTCGGCCCGCCGCTGCGCCGCCGCCAGCTGCAGGACGGCGTCCGAACGCGCATAGTCGACGAGCTTGTCCAGCACGTCATCCAGCGCCGCGAACGGCGGCCCATCACGGGACACCCGGCCCTCAAGGATGCCCAGCACCGTCGCATGCACGTTGTGCCGCCAGCGCTTCACGTCG
>DATBWN010000172.1:0-6564 GCA_036514755.1 Dehalococcoidia bacterium
CAGTCCATCGCCGACGCGGTGAAGCTGCTGACCAAGGAAGACCTGCGCCCGGCGACGGCCGACTTCTGGCTCTTCGAGCTGGCGCCCTACGCGACCTTCGTGCCCGTGTTCATGACGCTGCTCGCGCTGCCCTTCATGAAAGGCTGGGGCGTGCGCGACCTGCAGCTGGGGCTGTTTTACATCGTCGCCGTGTCCGGCGTGACCGTCATCGGCTACATCATGGCCGGCTGGGCGTCCGACAACAAATACGCGTTGCTGGGCGCCGTGCGCTCGGCGGCGCAGCTCATCAGCTACGAGATACCCCTCATCCTCGCCGTGCTCGCCGTGTCGATGATCGCCGGCTCGCTCAACCTGAACGACATCACGCTGCAGCAGGACACTGTGCCGAACATCGTCCTGCAGCCGCTGCCGTTCCTTATCCTCCTCACGGCGACGCTGGCGGAGCTGTCGCGCCGGCCGTTCGACATCCCGATCGGCGAGTCGGAGCTGGTGGGCGGTCCCTGGGTGGAGTACAGCGGCATCCGCTGGAGCATCATCTTCGCCCTGACGGAGTACGCCGGGCTCTGGGGCATGTCGATCCTCACCGCGCTCGTCTTCCTCGGCGGCTGGGAGTGGCCCTTCGGCACGCGCTCCTGGTGGGGCGACTTCGACTTCGTCTACCAGCTCCTGCTCGTCTTCGTGAAGTCGTTCTTCCTCATCCTGACCTTCATGTGGATCAGCGCGACGTTCCCCCGCTTGCGCATCGACCAGCTGATGGCGTTCTGCTGGAAGATCCTCCTGCCCTTCGGCTTCCTTCAGGTGATGATTAACGGTATCGTCCTCCTGTACGTGGACGACTCTGAGGCGGTGCGCGACGTGGTCCTCTTCGCGACGTCCGGAGCCCTGATGGTGGCGATGTCTTACGTGATCTACCTGGCGACGCGCCAGCCACCGCGCGAGGAGCGCGTCGGCACGGCGCTCGCCGCTAGGAGTGCCCCATGATTGGCGTCCTGCGTTCCCTCGGCGTGACGATGGCGACGATGCTGCGCAAGCCGGTGACCATCCAGTACCCGACGGAGCACCGCGCGGTGCCGGACCGCGACCGCGCCTTCCCGATCCTCCTCTGGGACTTCGAGGTGGACGAGCCCTTCTGCACCGGCTGCCACGCCTGCGAGCGCGCCTGCCCGGTGGAGTGCATGACCGTGACCATGAAGGACAACCCGAAACACGCCGAGGGTACGAGCAAGCGACGCAAGATCGTCGACGAGTTCTACATCGACTACGCGCGCTGCATGCGCTGCAACATCTGCGTCGAGGTCTGCAACTTCGACGCTATCGCCATGAACAACACCTGGGCCGGCCACGAGCTGTCCGTCCTCGATCGCAAAGACCTGGTCCTAGACCTGGACCAGCTTATGGCGCTTTCGAAGTCGAAGCAGATTCGCCCCTGGGTGCCTTCGTGACGGTAGCGGAACTCGTCTTCTACCTGCTCGCCATCCTCGCCGTCGTCGCCGCCTTGGGCGTCGTGACGACGCCGAACGTCGTCCACTCGGCGCTGGCCCTAATCCTGACACTGGTCTGCGTCGCCGGCTTCTACGTCCTGCTTTCGAGCGAGTTCCTGGCGCTGGTGCAGGTTCTGATCTACGCCGGCGCCGTGGCGACGATCATCCTCTTCGGCCTCATGCTGACGCGCGGCCGCGAGCTGCCGAGCGTGCCCGCCGGGGCTCAGTGGCCGCTGGCGCTGCTCGCGGCCGGGACGCTGGTCGTCGTGTTGCTGACGGCCGTGCTCGACTCCGAGTGGCCGCGGGACACCGGCGTGGTGACGCTCGTCGGCGTCAACACGCTGGGCGGCGCCCTGTTCCGCGACTGGCTCCTCCCGTTCGAGGTCGCCTCGCTCGTCCTGCTCGTGGCGCTCATCGGCGCCATCGTCATCTCGCGTCAGGAAGAGGAAGGGGAGGCGTAGGTGGAGACTGCCGCAGAGCAGATCCCGCTGGAGAGCTTCCTCTTCGTCGCTGCCGTCATCTTTTCCCTGGGCGTTTACGGCGTGCTCTCGCGCCGCAACGCCGTCCAGATACTCATGTCGGTCGAGCTGATGCTCAACGCCGTGGCCGTGAACTTCGTCGCCTTCGCGACGTACACGGACCCGGAGCTGTTCCGCGGCCTGGTGTTCGCGGTCTTCGTGATCATCGTCGCCGCCGCGGAGGTCGGCCTGGCACTGGGCATCATCCTGCGGGTCTTCCGCAACCGCGCGACGGCGAACGTGGACGAGGTTAGTGAGCTGAAATGGTAGACATGGAGCAGGCCTGGCTGCTGCCGGCGCTGCCGGCCGCCGCCTTCGTCATCCTGGCGCTGTTCCACCAATACCTCCCCCGCAAAGGCGATCTCATCGCCGTCGGCTCGACCGTCCTCTCCTTCCTCCTCGCCCTCTTCGTTGCCGCCGACCTCTTCGGCCAGCTGCCGGCCGGCCCCGGCGAGCTCGTGGGCAACACATCGGGCTTCGACTGGGTGGAGATTCCCGACATCGACTTCGTCCTGCGCATCGGCTTCCGCGTCGACCAGGTGACGATGGTGATGCTGGCGGTGGTGAGCTTCGTCGGCATGCTCGTGCACATCTACTCGCTGGGCTACATGAAGGGCGAGCCGCGCTACGGCTGGTACTACGCCGTCCTCTCGCTCTTCGTCGCGTCGATGCTGACGCTGGTGCTGGCGGACAACTTCCTGCTGCTCTACGTGACCTGGGAGGGCGTGGGCATCTGCTCCTACCTGCTCATCGGCCACTACTGGGAGCGGCGCACGGCGGCGGAGGCGGCGAAAAAGGCGTTCATCACCACGCGCTTCGGCGACGTCTTCCTGCTCATCGGCATCGTCATGCTTTGGCGCGAAGCCGGCACGTTCGACATGAGCGAGATCTTCGAGAAGGCGGAGGCGGGCGAGTTCGGCAAGACGTACCTGACGGCGGCGACGCTCCTTCTCTTCGGCGGCGCCGCGGGCAAGAGCGCCCAGTTCCCCTTCCACGTCTGGCTGCCGGACGCCATGGAAGGCCCGACGCCGGTCTCAGCCCTCATCCACGCCGCGACGATGGTCGTCGCCGGCGTCTACCTGGTGGCGCGCGTCATGCCCCTCTTCGAGGCGTCGTACGACGGCGCCCTCTACTTCGTCGTCGTGGTCGGCCTGACCACGACCTTCATGGCCGCCTTCATGGGCCTGGTGATGACCGACATCAAGCGCGTCGTCGCCTACTCGACGCTGAACAGCCTGGGGCTGATGATGGTCAGCCTCGGCTTCGGCGAGGCGGGCGTCGGCCCGGCGATGCTCTACCTGTTCACGCACGCCTTCTTCAAGGCGCTCCTCTTCCTCGGCTGCGGCTCCGTCATCCACGCGACGGAGAAGCAGGAGACGACCGACCTCGGCGGCCTGGCGGCGAAGATGCCGATCACCGGCCGCACCTTCGCCGTCGGCGCGCTGGCGATGGCGGGCGTGGTGCCGCTCTCCGGCTTCTTCGCCAAGGACGAGATCCTGGTGGCGGCGCAGGACTTCAGCTGGGCGGCGCTCCTCCTCATCCTCGTCTCGCTGCCGATCACGGCGATGTATATGCTGCGCCTCTACCTGCTCACCTTCACCGGCGAGCCGCGCGACCGCCACGCTTACGAGCACGCCCACGAGTCGCCGCCGGTCATGAGCTGGCCGCTGGTCGCGCTCGCCGTGCTGGCCGTCGTCTCCGGCTTCGTCGTCTTCGAGCCGATAGGCAAGGCCATCGGCGTGCACTCGGGCTTCCTCGGCGCCGTCGAGAACGTCCTCGTCGAGGAGGTGCACGGCTTCAGCCTCGACTGGGCGATGGCCGCCGTCTCGACGCTGCTCGTCGTCGGCGGCCTCTACGCCGGCTACTACGCCTGGAGCGGCGCGGCGCTGCCGGCGAAGGCTGCGGGCGAGCGCTTCCCCTTCCTCTACCGCCTCCTCCGCAACAAGTTCTACGTCGACGACTTCTACCAGTGGGTCATCAACTACGTCGTCCTCGGCCTGGCGAAGGTCATCGCCGTCTTCGACCGCGCCGTGGTGAACGACACGGGCGTCAACGGCGCCGGCGAGGTGACGAACGGCGCCGGCTTCTTCCTCAAGTTCCAGCAAACCGGCAAGCTGCCCAACTACGCCCTGGCGATGATCGTCGGCGTTGCGGTGCTGGCCATCGTCGGCTTCTCGGTGAAGGGGTAGCAGGTGGAGCAGGGGCACGCCCTCCTGGCGCTCATCGCGATACCGCTGCTGGCCGCGGCCGTCCTCGTCGTCATCCCGTCCGAGCGCAAGGACTACGTCCGCGTCTTCTCGGTGCTCATCGGCGCCGTGCTCTTCGTCATCTCCGCCTACGTCTTCGTCGCCTACGAGGCGGGCAGCGAGCAGTTCTCCTTCGACCTGCGCTACGACTGGCTGGAGAACGTCGGCGTCCTGGGCGAGGACGGCATCACGCTCCACCTCGGCATCGACGGCATCGCCGCGACGATGATCCTGCTCAACGGCGTCGTCGCCTTCGCCGGGACGCTCATCTCGTGGAAGATCGAGACGAAGAACAAGGACTTCTTCGTGTTGTTCTTCATCCTGGTGACGGGCGTCTTCGGCACGTTCGCGTCGCTGGACCTGTTCTTCTTCTTCTTCTTCTACGAGCTGGCGGTGCTGCCGATGTACCTGCTCATCGCCGTCTGGGGGGCGAGCAGCCGCTTCCCGACCTTCATCCGGACGAAGGAGTACGGCGCCCTGAAGCTGATGATGATGCTCGTGGCGGCGTCCGTGCTGATCTTCGTCGCGATCTTCGCGGTCTTCGACGAGGCGGGCCTGGGCACCTTCGACCTGCCGGCCCTCTACGCCCACGCCGAGTCCGGCGGCTTCGACGCCGACTTCCAGAGGCTCGTCTTCCCGCTGTTCGCGGTTGGCGCCGGCTGCCTGGCCGGCCTCTGGCCCTTCCACACCTGGTCGCCGGACGGACACGTCGCCGCGCCGACCGCCGTGTCGATGCTGCACGCCGGCGTGCTGATGAAGCTGGGCGCCTTCGGCATCCTGCGCCTCGGCATCCAGCTGCTGCCGGAGGGCGCCGAGTTCTGGATGCCCGGCCTCGTGATCCTGGCGACGGTGAACATCCTCTACGGCGCCGTCTCCGCCATGGCCCAGAGCGACTTCAAGTACATGGTCGGCTACTCCAGCGTCAGCCACATGGGTTACGTACTCCTGGGTTTGGCAACCCTCGATCCGGTCGGAATCAACGGCGCAGCTTTGCAGATGTTTTCGCACGGCATCATGACGGCCCTCATGTTCGCCATGGTGGGGGCGGTGTACGACCAGGCGCACACGCGCGAGCTGGCGGCCTTCGGCGGGCTGGCGAGCAAGATGCCGCGCTTCGCCGTCTACTTCGCCGTGGCGGGGCTGACGTCCGTGGGCCTGCCGGGGCTCTCCGGCTTCGTCGCCGAGTTCAACGTCTTCGTGGGAACGTTTAGCAGCTACCCGGTGGCGGGCGCCCTGGCGATCCTCGGCGCCGGCATCACGGCCGTGTACATCTTCCGCATGCTGGCGCTCTCGTTCTTCGGGCAGTTCAACGAGGCGCGCTGGGGCGGCCTGCAGGAGATGACGCGCTTCGAGATGGCGGGCGGCGCGCTGCTCATCGTCTTCATCCTCTTCATGGGGCTGTGGCCGGACCCCTTCGTCGACCGCATTTCGCCGACGGTGGTGAACTTCCTGCCGGGTGTGGGATGAGGGGCCTGAAAGTGGCGGTCGCGGCGCCCGTGCAGGATCAGCCAGCATGGACCGCGTCTTCATTAGAACGGTTCGCGAGGGCTGTCTCTGACATCGGGAGATTGCCGCGCCTCGCCTGCCGGCGATGGCTCGCAATGACAGGCGTGGGTGTCGGATGAGCGTCCGCTTCTCCGCCAAGCGGGAGTGCAGAGGGCCCTTCGACTGCGCTCAGGACAAGCTCCGCGCCTCTGCCGGGGGGCAAGGGGGGTGTCCCCCCTTCTCCCTCGAAACAGGGAGCGGAGCAGACAAGTCCTTCACTGAAGGACGCAGGATGCGCAGCGTCTAGCGATGAGAGAGGTCGTCAACCTCGACTACGGGCTGCTGATCCCGGAGTACGTCCTCGGCGGCCTGGCGCTGATCATCCTCGCCGTCGACCTGCTGATGCCGCGGGTGCAGAAAGTGACGCTGCCCTTCATCACCGGCGTCGGGCTCATCGGCGCCTTCATCCTCTCCCTCGCCTACGTCGACACGTCGGACGACTTCGCCGGCCTCATCTTCGTCGACGACTACACGACGTTCTTCCGCTGCTTCTTCATCGCGACGACGTTCGCCATCGTCGTCGCCTCGGCGCAGTTCGTGCAGAAGAACCTGCGCAACCCGGGCGAGTACTACGCGCTGCTCGTCCTCTCGACGATCGGCGCCATCTACATGGCGGCGGCGCGGGAGCTGCTGAGCGCCTACATCTCGCTGGAGCTGCTGAGCTTCAGCCTCTACGTCCTCGTCTCCTACGCGAAGCATGAGGCGCGCTCGAACGAGGCGGGGATGAAGTACATGCTCCTGGGCGCCTTCGCGTCGGCGCTGCTGCTCTACGGC
>DATBWN010000173.1:0-3522 GCA_036514755.1 Dehalococcoidia bacterium
AGGCGCGGGAAGGCGCCGAAGAGGTCGCTTACGTCCGGGTTCTCAGCGAGGCGCGCCAAGACAGCCTCGACGGGGATTCGGGTTCCCTTAACGACCGGCTTGCCGACGAGGATGTCAGGATCAACTACGATGCGGTCTTTATAGGTCGTCCGTGGCTTCGCCATACGTTCATCTACCTGCTACGTTCTGATTATAGGCCGTGCCCTCTTCAAAGGCTTGACAAATGCGCATCCTCAACGGCACCAAGGTCATCGACGCCGAGCCCGGCTGGCGCGAGGCGCTGCTGCACGGCGGCCGGCGCGTCGTCATCGACCTCGGTGCCGGCGACGGCCGCTTCGCCTACGAGAGCGCCCGCAACGACGCGGCGTCCGTCTACGTAGCCGTCGACCCGGACGCCGCCGCCCTCGCCGCGTACGCTTTTCGCGCCTGCCGCAAGCCGGCCCGCGGCGGCGTCGCCAACGCTCACTTCGTCGTCGCCGCTGTGGCGGCGCTGCCGGCGCCGCTCCACGCCCTCGCCGACCTGGTCTGCGTCAACTTCCCCTGGGGCGGCCTGCTGCGCGGCCTGCTGCAGCCGGAGACCGCCGTCCTGCGCGCCCTCGCCTCGCTCGCCAAGCCGGGCGGCCGCTTTCAACTCGTCCTCGCCTACGACCCGCAGCGAGATAGCGGCGCCTTCACCGGCGAGCCGCTGCCCGTGCCCGACGAGACGTACATCGACCCGGCGCTCGTCCCTGCCTACGGCGCCGCCGGCCTCGCCGTCGAGGAGCGACGCCGCCTGAGCCGCGAGGAGGCGCTCGCCATACCCTCTACCTGGGGCCGGCGCCTGCTCCACGCCCGCCCGCGCGACGTCTTCCTCCTCCGGGGAAGCGTCCGCTAACCTGGATGCGCACCTAGAACGGAGCGGCAGATGCTCAGCATGCGCACCCTCCTCATCGTGTCCGCGGACAGCGAAGAGGCAATCGAGCAGGCCCGCGGCACCCAGGCCGACGTCATCGTCCTCGACCTGGAGGACAACGTGGCCCCCAGCGCGAAAGAGGCGGCGCGCGGCCGCCTGCGCGAGCGCGTCGCGGCGCTGAAGGGCGCCGGCCGGGCCGTCTTCGTCCGGGTCAACGGCCTGAGCAGCGGCCTCACTCGCGACGACCTCGTTGCCGCCGTCGGGCCGGGGCTGGACGGGCTCGTCCACCCCAAAACGGAGGCAGCGCAGCAGGTCCGCCAGCTGGACGTGCTCATCCGCGAGCAGGAGACGCGCAGCGGCGTGAAGGCCGGCGGCATCGTCCTCCTGCCGCAGATCGAGTCGGCGCGCGGCCTCCTGCGCTGCGAGGAGATCGTCCTCGCCTCCAGCCGCATCGGCGGCCTCTCGCTGGGCGGGCGCGACTTCGCTGCCGACCTGGGCGTCCCGCGCACGCGCGACGGCCGCGAGCTGCAGCACGCCCGCTACGTCATCGCCACGGTCTGCGCCGCCTACCGTCTCGCGGCGATCGACGCGGCCTTCGCCGGCGCCGGCGACGAGGCTGGTCTCGTCGCCCACGCGGAGCTGGCCAAGTCCATCGGCTTCAAGGGCAAGAACGTAGTTGACGCGTCACAGGTGGACGCGGTGAATCGCGTCTTCGCCGCCGAGGCTTGACGGCGGCGACAGTGAACGACCGAGCGTTCCGTCGGCCGTTCGGTCGAAGGCTAAGGCTAGGTCCAGACGCGGCGCAGCGCCTCGCGCCGCACGTCCTCACGCACGCCGGCGATCTTGAAGCCGGCGTCGCGCACCTGGCGCACGACCTCGACGACGTCGGCTGCCTTGGGGCCGCGCAGCACCGGGTCCAGCTCCTTCGACATCCCCATAACGATCTCGATGGCCTCCTCAGCGACCTTGCGCCCGGCGGGCGTAAGGCCCACCCAGACCACGCGCCGGTCCTGCCGGTCGCGCGTGCGGGTGATGAGGTCGCGGTCTTCTAGGCGGTTCAGCAGGCCGCTTACGCTGTGCGTCTCCTGCAGCAGGAGCGCGGCAAGCATCGAGGGCGTCAGGCTCTCTTTGGCGAAGTAGACCAAGGCGAGGATGCGTTGCTGCGCGACGCTGAGCTTGAGGTGGCTCAGACGCTTCTCCAGGCCTCTTTGGGCAACGTTGCCGGCGTCAACCAGGGTCATCAGGGGTAGGGTTTCGGTGCGAATTGCGTCTTTTTCTAGCTTCGGCAAGTCTTCCTCCAGTCGGGGACGATCTCAATCTGAGACCAATAATAGTGAGAGGGTTGACAATACACAACATGCTAGTTCGCCCACGAGCCTATTTTCCCGCGCTCGATTTTGTCCTCCGCCGCCCGGCGGATTTGCTATAATCCGTCCGGCGCCGGCTTAGGGCCGCGCCCGGCACCAGGGAAGGAGCGCCCCGACTGCCCGTCGGGGTGATTTATGCCCGCAACAGTCGTCATCGGCGGCCAATGGGGCGACGAAGGTAAGGGTCGCATCGTTGACCTCCTAGCCCGCGACGCGAGCGTCATAGCACGCTACTCGGCGGGGAACAACGCCGGCCACACCATTATCAACCATCTGGGCCTCTTTGCCCTCCACCTGGTGCCGGCCGGCATCTTCTACCCGGACAAAACCTGCCTCATCGGCAACGGCCTCGCCATCGACCCACGCGTCCTCATCGAGGAGATCGACAGCCTCGCGAGCCGCGGCGTGAGCACTGAGCGCCTCTTCGTCAGCGATCGCGCCCACGTCATCATGCCCTATCACCCGCTCATCGACCAGCTTGACGAGAAGCTGCGCGGCGCCGGCGCCGTTGGCACCACCGGCCGCGGCGTCGGGCCCGCCTTCGTCGACAAGGTGGGCCGCCTCGGCATCCGCATGGGCGACCTCGTCGACCCGAAGTCCTTCCGCGAGCGCCTTGCCTTCGTGCTGCCCTACAAGAACGCCGTGCTGACGCGCCTCTACGGCGTCGAGCCCCTCTCCTTCGAGGATGTCTACGCCACCTACAGCGTCTACGCGGAGCGGCTGCGGCCGCTCGTCCGCGACACCTCCGTCATCGCCCGCCAGGCGCTGGCCCGCGGTGAGAACGTGCTCCTGGAGGGCGCCCAGGGCGCGCTCCTCGACCTGGACGGCGGCACCTACGATTATGTCACGTCCTCCGTGCCTTCCTCAACCTCCGCCGGCGCGGCCATCGGCGTCGGCATCGGCCCCGCGGACATCACCAAGGTCGTCGGCGTCTACAAGGCCTACATGACCCGCGTCGGCAACGGCCCCATGCCCACGGAGCTGCTAGACGAGACGGGCAATATCCTTCGCCTGCAGGGCCCGCGCCCGGAGGTCGGCACGACGACGGGCCGGCCGCGACGCACCGGCTGGTTCGACGCGGTCGCCTCCCGTTACAGCGCCTCTCTGAACAGCGTCACCGCGGTCGCCGTCACGCGGCTGGACGTGCTGGACCCCTTCCCGTCCATCCAGGTCTGCACGAGCTACAAGATCGACGGCGCCATCGTCGAAACGCCGCCGGCCAGCCTCTCCGACTTCGAGCGGGCGCGGCCCCAGTTCGAGGAG